>JAQCGX010000006.1 GCA_027619975.1 Nitrospinota bacterium | reverse complement strand
TCCGTATAACCTTTAAGGGTAGGTCGCCTGTCCTACTAAAACAAAAGACGCTTCTTTGAATTGGCGATTCGGCGCCGTTGTCAATTTTTAGAGATGCCCTTTAGTTTTTTGCCTCCGTGCTACCTTCAAGAATTTGGTCAACCCCGCAAAGCACATCTTCAACCGTGATGATTTGCATGCATTCCGCGTCTCCCTTATAGCATTCCTTTTTGCGGGTCACATGATTGCAGGGACTGCATTCCAGCGATTTATAAATCACGACATCCTTTTCACCGAGCGGTCGCCACACGCGTGGGTGAACCGAACCGTATAAGGCAACGACAGGGGTCCCGAGTGACGAGGAAAGGTGCATGTAGCCGCCATTATGGCAAACTGCAAATTCCGCACCCTCGGTAATGGCGGCCAACTCCTGAAGATCCGCCTGAATAAACGCAAAAGGCGTGTCCTCAATTCTATCGATCACGGCCTGAGCCTGATCTTCTTCCCCCGGCCCGCAGGTGATAACGATTTTGAGCCCATAGTCCGACGATAAACGATCCGCCAAACGGGCAAATTTTTCGTGTTGCCATTGATTGTAGATCTTGCGCGTTCCCGGATGAATGATGCAATAGGGGTCTTCGTTGCGAATCCCCTGTTCCTCAAGGATACGCCGGGCATTCTCCCGACTGGCGTCTGACAGGTGAATGGCGGGAGAGACCTCATCAAAAACAACTCCCAGCTTTTTTATCAAGGCCACTTGATAATCCACAGGAAACTTTGGCTTGAGGTCGTTGAACTCCAGTTTCACATTATAAAAAAACGAACGTTTGGCGTGCTTATGCCCCACTCGAAACGGCGCCTGCGTCAGAAAACACATGATCGCTCCCCGCGTTCCTTCATGCATGTCGATCGCCATGTCGTAACCATTTAAATACAGATCCCGATAAAACCGTATCTGTTGCCAGAGTGAGCCTTTATTAAAACAAAGAACCTCATCCACATCCGGGTGGTTCCGCACCAGATCATAGGATGGCTTCTCGACCAGGACCGTCAAATGCGAATCGGGGAAACACCGCTTCAGCGGACCATAGACGGAAGTGTTATAAATGACATCTCCGATGGACCGCAGTTTGATCAGCAGAATTTTGGGTTTGCGAGGAAGCTTTTCTTTATCAAATTGGAGCACGTATTTTTATTTCCAGAAATTTTTATAAATGAACGACCCGCCGCAAGCGGACGGGGACTCCGACAAAAATTTTCAGTTAAAAGCCGCAGCAAGCTACGGGGTATAAAACCCACTTGTGGAAATCAGTGTTTGGACTCAGCCATTGCCTTTTCCACCAGTTCCAGCAACTTGTTTTCCAACCCCTTGATATCATAATGAGCGATGCACCGCTCCCGTGCTTTTTTTCCTTTGGCAAAGGCTTCCTCTGGATGATCAAAAATGTGATCCACCGCCTCCGCCAGCTGTTGGACATTTCCCGGCTCCACCAGATACCCGCAGTCGCTCAACACGTCCGGGATATCGGAAACGCGGGTGGAAACGATGGGTTTGGCCATCGCCATAGCATCAAAAATTTTTGCCGGCATTTGTCCCACAGTATCGCTGGTCTTCCGCTGAGGAATGACAATAACATCTGCGGCGGCCAGATGTTCGGGAAGCTCCTTGAAAGGAATCATGGGTAGAATGACAAGTTTATTTTCCTCAACCAGTTTTTCATGCCGTCTGCCAAAACCTTCCTCCGCGCCGATGATGACCAGACACGCATCGGGACGGTCGAGTGTATGCATCGCCGCGATCAAATCATCCACCCCTTTATGTGGTCTTGGAGTCCCTAAAAACATCACCACTTTTTTACCCTGCAAACCCAGTTTTTCTTTGGCTCGATGCGTATCGAATTTATCCGGGTCCAGTACAGAAGTGTCACGACAATGATACAGCAAAGTCCCTGAAAACCGATTTTTAAGAAACCCATTGCTCACCGTTATCGCATCCGCAAATTTCACCAACTTCTCCATGAGCCAGGTATGAGGCAGGCCATTTGGATTAGAAAAATTCAAAAACCGCCCCACTTTGCCCCAGAAACCCGTGTGATAAAAAAACCCCACCTCCCAGTCATCAATATCCACCAGCAGTGGTTTTCCCGAAGTCCATTTTTTTAACAATCCGACGCCAAAACTGGTGGGCATCGGCTTGCAGGCAAACACAACATCGCCGTCAATCGCCCGCAGCATTTGGCGGATGGTCGAAATAAAAGCGGGATAGCGTTTCCAGGAGAAAACTTTAATCGGAAGATCCAGATCCTCGAGAGGATACCAGACCGTCCCCCGTTTTGCCGGGCCTATAAGCTCCACCTGATGGTGCCGGGCCAAAGCTCGCGCCAGAAGCGCCGCCCGTCCCAGGGAGTTATTCGAGAGATCAAAACATAAAAAGGATATTTTCACGAAGATCCCTTGGAACTCTGGTTGATCTCCAGCCTGCGAGGAAAAATGTTGAGGGTGCGGATATCTGTAAACAGCGGCCAACCCGCAGTCGGGGTGAGGATGATTGTTTCATCCAGAATGCGCCGGTAAAAAATCTCCCGCGCCTTAAGCGGTCCAACAGTCACCGTTTCTACATGCGGTCGGATACTTTTTCCTGGTTCAAAATCAAGTCTCACTTCGGCATTGCCATCAATGGTCCCAAAAGGAGGCGGCAACTGGTATTGGGCGCGAAGACGCAAACGGTCTCCCTCCCCTTCCAGATGCACATCGCCCTTGCCTTTCATCTCCTTCAGCGCCAATTGTTCAAGAGTCTCAAACTGAATAGTAGCCCTCGGAAACAGCCGCCCGATTTCAAACAGAATCAACTTTCCATTCAAAAACAATTCATACAAATTGATTTGCACATCATGAAAGGTCAACTCGAAATCATCCAAACGTATTTTGTTTGATACCGCGGAATCCGCCGTCAGGGTAATTTTTTTATAGCGTCCAAGATACAAATCCTCCGCATTGTCCGTGGGGACAATGGAAATCCTGGCATTTTCTATCTGCTTGATGCCATAAATCGGATAATGCGGCAGGGCTTCGATGAACCGCTTGCCCACCTGCTGAAGGTCAATGGCTCCTGCAATATCTTTAATCGGAGAAACATCTCTCTTGAAAACCAGCCCCCTCGCTCCATTGGGCAGTGGGTAGGTTTTAAACAGGGAAAACGTTTTACTGAGCGTTGGATCATCAAACAGGCGATCTCTTTTGGGATTGATCTGCCGGTTCCCCGATTCCCCTTCCTGACTGCTGTCTTTGGTGATGAAGTAATCCGTCAATTCGCCCTGATTGCGTTTCACACTCTTTACAGTAACGGGCAACCCTCGAATCAGTGCGGCGTCGCGGAAAGCCCCTCTATGAAACCAGGCGTGATTGGTGAGCGTACGCACGGTGATCATTTTCCCTGGAGGCGGGGCGGACTCTTGAACGATATCGTCGAGGATGGAGTTGATGTGCCAGTTTTCTTTAACGGGAAGACCTTTAAACCCGAAAAACGAACTTCCCAAACCCGGAGTTTTTAAATCTCCCGGCAGAAATCCCGCATAAATATAGGTGAACAGACTGACCACCACCACAAGCCCTAAGGCCCAATTCCGAACCCTGCGTTTGTTTATCTGGATAATAAGAAGGGCCGATAGCACCGATATCGCTGGCAGGCATGGCATCGTGTAGCGCACGCCTTTGTTGTTGATAAACGTGAACACCAAAAAGGGCAAAACAATCCATCCGCATAAAAGCCAGTTGAAATTTTTTCTATTAAACAGAAATGTAATGAACCCCACCACAAACAAAAGAAACAAGGGCAGTCCCATCTGCCGACCTGCCGCTTCCAGATAATAGCCCCAAATGGGAAGGTTCCATATCATATCCCCTTTTAGAACCATGTCAGGCAGTCCAAATTTGGAGATGCCTCGTGACATTTTCACGAGGTTGTGTGCGTACCAGGGAAAACAAACCAATAAAGAAATAAAGGTAAGAGTCAGGATGTTGATTATTTTTTTGGCGGAAATATTGACTGCGGGAAAGGATCGTACCAAAGCGAATACCAGGGCACATTCCAGAATCAGAACCCCTTCTCGTCCTTTTCCGAGAATGAAGATCACCAAAGGCAGGATCATGAGGGCAAAGATCATCCCCAGATAATACGCGGTTTTCTTAAGAACTTTACGCGGCCTGTCGGCCTCCGTATGGAACAGGCCAATCAGGATCGCCGGAAGCAAATAAAAGATAAACGTCCATTTGACCATCAGTCCCACGGCAAACGAACAACTGAACCAAAACGAAAACTTGCGGTTTTCAAAATTTTCCGAGCGCAGGAAAAGATAATAGGAAAGTGCCACCGAAGCCGTGAGCGCGGTGCCTATCGATAACTGCCGGGAAATGTAAGCCAGAAAGGGATAGCAGGCCATTAAAAATGCCGCCAGAAGCCCGGTCGAACGACCGTACAGTCTTTGACCGATTCCATAGGTCGAAAGAATAATAACGGCCATATAAAACGAGTTGACCATCACCGCATTGTCTTCAGAAAACCCCAGCCCGGCAAGAACAGGCAATAACGAAAGATGATAAAACGGCGGATAAAACGATTCGACGCTCAACAAATCCAGCCATACCCGATCTGCCCCTGATATGAACGCGCTCCAATAACCAAACGCGATGCGAAGGTGGGCCGCCGGATCCCAGGATAGCGGCCGCGCGTCCAGGAGAGTCCAGATCTGATTGCATCCGAACGTCCAAAGAATGAAGGTCAGGAGGATAAAATAATGCGATGGAAAACCGGAAGCCCGCTTTTCTTGCCTTGAGGATTCGCCGCCAGCATTATTAGCGGGTTTATTTTCAACAAAAATTTGTTTGTCAGACGGGTTGTCCATAGTGTTCCGTTTTCTTGTTCTCTCTGAAAATTTAAAGGCATCTCTAAAAATTGACTAAATGCTCCTAATCGTCAATTTAAGGAGATGGCTTTGTTTTAGTGGGACAGGCGACCTACCCTTAAATTTAAGGTAGGTCGCCCGTGCCACTGATATATGAAATCCTTGTACAATGTTCAATTTCCTGTAATAAAATAATTTTTAGAGGTGCCCTTAATTCATTAGAGGAAGGCAGGCTCTCTCTTTGACGCACACAAGGAGGACCCCTTGCGGAAAGAGTCACAAATCCATTTCTCGATCCGGTTGAAAGGGATTATAATTCACACGCTTGCATTTTTCATCTTAAAACCTTTTTTAGGGAACGACCCTCTTGGATCGTCTCTAAAGTCACCCAATCGAAGCACTCTGTTCCGATTTTTAATTATTACCTCAAATCCATGCCGACCTTTCTATCTTCATTGCAGACAAAATTTAAGAATACTATTTTCCTGGCGCTATTGACCGGCTTCTGTTTTTTTTCACTTTCCTACCAATTAGGAGAAGTTCCCCCCTACCATACGGACGAAACCTTTTACGTTATCTCCGCGAAAAACATGCTGCAGTCGGGTGATTACCTGACGCCTGTATTTCACGAAAAAAAGCGGTTTGCCAAACCCATTTTGTATTACTGGCAGGTGGCCCTTGCATACAAGGTATTCGGCGTCAGCCTGGTTTCCGCCCGTCTGTGGTCGGTGGTACTCGGAACCTTGTCCGCCGTGCTGGTTTTTCTACTGGGGCGCCGTTTGCTGTCAACCCAGGCGGCCAGGCTGGCCGCCTTGATCCTGCCATCCATATACCTGCATTTTCAAATTTCCCGTTGGGCCACAACGGATATGACGTTAAATTTTTTCATTCTTTGCGCGTTCTATTTTTTCATCAAAGCCTTCCAGGAGGAAGTCCACCGGACGCAAAATTATCTGCTCTTTTATTTTGCAATGGCACTGGGGTTTCTCACCAAAGGCCCCCTAGCCATCCTCATTCCAGCGCTCACGATCACCGCGTTGCTTTTTATTCGGGGAGATTGGAAACGACTCGGCGAAATGCGGCTGCTATCTGGATTGGTGATTTTGTTGATGGTGGACGTTCCGTGGTTTGCCGCCATGTTCGCGTTGCATGGCGACGAATTTGTGAACCACATTCTCGGTTCAGAACTTCGGGACCGTGTTGTTCATCAAACCCCTTTCAGCTTTTATTATCTGGGAGTTTTTGTCCGCTATTACCTGCCATGGTCCCTGTTCCTGATTTTTTCTCTTGCAGTGTTGACCCAAAATTTTAAAACCCGGATTTTGAGTTTTTTTGACAAAGATAACATCGCTCTTTTATTTCTTTTCCTCTGGATTTTGATCCCTCTCATACTGTTCACTGCCTTTAGAATCGAACACAGTCGCTATATGCTCCCGGCTTCTCCGGCAGTGGCTTTGATCCTGGGTCATTATTTCACCCGCCTTGCCAGCTCTGACCGGGGATTCAACCAGCCTCTGTTTAAAATCCCCTTTTATCTCACGCTAATTATTTATTTCCTGCTGACTTTCGCTGTCGCTGGGGGCGTGTTGATATTGCAATCCGAATCCAGCGTTCCGTTCCGAATCATGTTTCTTCCCCTGTTTCTGGCCGTGGGACCTGCCATCCTGCTCCTGATGTTTGTCGCCAGACGCCGGATGGCTTTGATCGTGACCCTGGCTGTTTTTCAAACACTCAGCCTGGCTCTCATTCATGGCGATGCGATTCCGTTTTTCAACCGCTATCCCATGAAAAAATTCGCGCAGGAAATTGCTCATACGGGAAGCGGCGAAGAGGTCATCGGGGTTTATAGGCTTGGCAGTCATCAGTCCCGGATGGAGGTGTTAGCAGGACAATATTCAAAATATATTTTCACCCCGGAAATGTTGCACGATTTTCTCAAGACCGATAAAAAAGTTTATCTGGTCATACGCGAAACCGAATGGCAGGATAACTTTACGAACCTCCCCTTGACCCGGCAATCCACCGACCAGATCTGGAAAAAAAGGCGGGTCGATAAAAAATATCTTACCGGGTTATGGGAAAAAGGCCTCGACTTCAACAAATCCGACCTTCTTGAAACGGTTGTTTTGTTTACCAATCAATGACAAGACTCACCGAATCAGAGGCACCTTCATTTCAGAAAAATCGTAGCGGACGTTTTTCCGGTTATTCAGAGAAGTAAAATAAGCGTATTTTCGGGTGGCGTGAATCAAATAAAATTGTTCGGGATAATCCTGCTGCAGTTTTTTAAACTCGTGTACCGAGGTCAACCAGGTGGAATCCGGCTGGTTTTCCACCCGGCTCATAAGTTTCAGGGGGTCCCCAAGCGGCTCGTCCATGAAACGATCCGAGTAAAACAGCAGGGCATTGCGAGGATTGTGTAGAGTAAGACGGTAATTGCCGAGTGTTTGATCCGCCGGCGTGTTTAAATTTATCACCGCCGCCAGTTGCCGGACATCGACACTGTTGGGGGACAAAGTGACCTTCATCTGCAAAGGAGTGGCGTTCACGAATAGCACCGTTGCCATGACAATGCTGACAATATAAGGCAAGGATTTTTCTCTGACATTTTCATCCAGCCAATCTCCCACGGTCTTGGCGGTCACAATCGCCAGTGCAGGAAATATCATGAACAGGTAACGCAGCGTCTGGTTTCTACTGCTGCTCATCACCAGAAAAGTAAACACGATCCAGATAAACAGCAGTTGAAAGCGAATATCTTTTTCCAGAAAAGATCGCTTGCCAAACTGAAACAAGCCGATGAGGGCAATGGGCAGCCAGGGCCAGTAGTTTTTCAGAAAATCGCGACAATAGCCAAAAAAATCCGAAAATGTAAATTCATCGCCAAACCCCCGGTTAAAAATCAGCAAGCCGAAATGGGTTTGCAAAAAGGAGTCGCCAAACGTGAGCCAGCTCATCAAGTGCCAGCTGAAACCCAGTAGCAGAGCCAAACCCACGCCCATTAAAAAATAGGCGCTGAACATTTCTTTCCAGCGGCCAGCCAGAGCCAGAGTGACCACGGCAATGGCCAGGGGAAACCCTCCGAGAACGCTTTTGGTCAGAATCGCCAGGGCGGACAGGAGTCCAAAAAGCAGATAATACCTTCTGTTTTCCAATCCCCTGGCAAAAAAATACATCGCCCCGGTAACGCAAAAAGCCAGGATGATATCGACCATGCCCCGGCGGGCGGAATCGACAAACATCCCAGGAAAAATCAATACAAAGGCGGAAAAAAAGGCGATCCAATGATTCTTGAAAAGCTGCAGGCACAAGGCATAGGTCAAATAAACAGTGGCCACACCAAATACAGCAGTGAAAAAAACTGCGGCGTATCCCGACACTCCAAAAACCTTGAAGGCCAAAGACGTCATCCAGAAAGGAAAAGGCGGATTGGCCAAATCCGGAACCCCATTGAAGGTCACCACCCACAAATTTCCAGACGCAATCATTTCTTTGGCTTTTTGGGCGTAATAGGTATCGTCGAAATTTGGCAGTCCCACATTCAACTGCCGACCTAAAAAAATCAAGGCCGAAGAATAGAGCAGAAATATGATCTGTAGCGTTTTATTTTTTAAAAAGAAGGAGGTCAAGAGTCTCTCTTGTTTGAGAAGCGTAAGAAATCTGGAAGGAAAATTCTAGAGATAGGAATTCAACCGCTGTTGGTCTTCCTTGCTTTGGTCCGGCAAAAAAAGAAACCCAAAGGTTTCCAGACGCCAAACCAGAACGTCCAATCCTTTCAACATATAAAACCAGTAGACAAGCGCCCCAACGAGGGATTTATGATTCATCCCGCTGCGGCAGAACAGAAAATCCCGCAATTGTTTGCGGGAATGGCGGATGAGTTGCCAATTTCCCCGTTCTTTAAATATCTGTATCAACTTGAACAGATTAATGAACCTGTCTACCATACGGTTTCCGTATTCGTAAAAATAAAAAAGAATGAATCATCCTTTAAAATCCGCTAAATTATGGACCTCAGCGGCTTATAATATATCATCCACCCAAAATAAGTAAAGATACGACCTTCAAAGGATAGGCCAACAAACGATGGACGCCAAAAAACTCTACGAAACAGCCAGCCAAAAAGTTCAGCCAAATTCCGACCTGGTGGACTGGCACCTGGAATTTCTCCGAAAAATGGTGAGCATCGACAGCCGGAGTTTCAACGTCAACGAATTTGCAGGAGACCGGACCACACCCACCGATATGAAAGAAATACTCGCCTGCGCCGAAGACTATTTGCGTCAGATCGGATTCCCCTGGATCAAAATCAATCAGCCGCCGCCTGAGTATCCAGACGCCACCCCGATTTTACTGGCGGAAATTCCGGCATCCCCCGACAAGCCCACTATTTTATTTTACGCGCATCTGGATAAACAACCTTACATGGATGACGGCCGATTCCAGAAATGGGAGGGCGTCCCGCCCACCGAATTGCGTTGGAACGAAAACCGGACCCGGGCTTATGGCCGGGGCGCGGCCGACGACCTGAGCGGGGTGGTGTCCATCGGCATGACCATCGACGCGCTTTTAAAATCGTCGCCGCATGCCCTCCCCTGCAATATCAAGGTGATCTATGAAACCGAGGAAGAATGCGGGTCGCATTCTCTGGCCGCACAGATCCGGCAGAACCAGGAATTTTTTTCGTCCGTCGATTGTGTGGTCATCACCGATGTCATCAACCCCGCCACCGGCATTCCGGCGCTGACCACATCGCTCCGTGGCATCATCCAACTGGAAGCCACACTCACTGGAAAAGACGAACATGGGGACGCGCAAACCGCCTTATATAAACTGCTAGCCACTCTGATCCATGACGACCATGCCCTGGCCGTGGACGCCATTGCCCAATCCGATCACCCCGAGACCGAGGAAGAAACACGCGGTTATGCAAACGTTCCGACATCCATCGAAATGCTTCGTGACGCCGCCGGCCTGTTGCCGGAGACAAGATTGACCGTCCCGGAAAAGAAAGAGGCCCTCATTCTGGCGCAACTGAGAAAATCCTGTGCCAACGTCCGTCCCGGCCACCGACTTGCCGGCTCCATCATCTTTGGCGCGGCAGGAGCGCGACTGACTTTTTCTTCCTGCAAGGATGACGGTGCGCTGAAAAATTCTTTGCAAAGCTTACTGACCCAATGGAATCCGTTTCATTTGAAATTGACCCTCAAGCAACTTTCTTCACAACCGGGAACCGCTGTCTTTGACCTTCTCCTTCAGTCAGCCGACAAAGACCCCCACTCTGGAATGCACGGCGGACCTTTCCCCGTACCCGAACTGCAACTGGCAAAAATGATCGGTAGGCTCGTCCACAACGATGGGTCGCTGCATAAAGATATTGCATCTTGCCTTGAAGCAAACAATGGCAGTATGAAAACCCAGTCCCTGCGGGTAGAGCACGATGGGACGTCCCGTCTTTTTGAAAACCCAACGGCCAAGGCCATCGTAGAAATACGGCTGGCTCCCGGCAATAATGACACCCAGGCGATAGAGCACCTGATAAATCATCTTAAAAAGCAGGTTACTTCCAGGTTCGAGCTGGGTTTAAAAGTCGATAAGGGAGCTTCCCCCTGGATGACGGAATGCAAACATCCCGTTTTCCCCTTGGTGTTGGAGTCGTTGGAAAAAGGATTCGGCCAACCCAGTTGTCTGTACGGTTGCGGAGGGTCTATTCCTTTTGTCGCCAAACTTCTGGACGCGTTGGGCGACGTTCAACCCATTTGCCTGGGGGCCTATGATGCAGACGCCCGTATGCACGAACCGGGTGAAAGCATGTCCCTGGTGGATTTACTGGGCTGTACCCGTTCCATCATTTACCTGATCGCTCACGCGGCAAACGTTTACCCCGCCACTAAAACCTGAGTTTTTCCCCATTTCGGATAAAAACCCTAAGTTTTTCGAAAAAAATACCTGCTTAGGTCTTCAACAAAAAAGGACCCAACCCATTGATCGACAAGGCTAAAACCCTTGCTTTTAAACCAGTTACAGTGCATCTATGGGTCAATTTTAACCAATCAAGCCAATTCCAGCAAGAAACAGCCTAAAATTAGCCTTTTCAATAGCTTGAAAAATTCACAACACATACCTTATAATATAAATCAGGTGAAGGAATATTACTTCCAGTTGAGGCGTGGCGAGTGAAAACTGCTTTAGAAAAAGAGGATGCGAATTTCAGGCCGATTAACACCAAATTCCTGCAGGGCGAATTCCAGGAAAGTTTTGACATTTTTTATAAAACCGAAGCCTTCGGAACCGCTAAGTTTGTCAAATTTGCCAGCGCCTCCCCCGAACATCAGGACAAAGTCCGAAAGTTGATCGAGGAAAAGGAAGGGACCGAGGATTTTTTCATCCAGGCCGACGATATGATGAAGTATTACAGTCAGGCTACGGTTCACCTTAGAAAAATGATTGACGACCCCAACCTATCCCTCAAGGAAAAAACATTAAAAATTTATGATGTGTCGAAAGATATCATGAAGGACTTTTTTGAGTTCAACGCTTCGCCCAAAATCCTTAAATCTTCGGAACAAGTGGTGGAACTGATGGATGAATGTCTGTCCAGCGCTGACGCCGATTTTCATGCCTTATTCACCATTACCTCGAAAGATTATTACACCTACACTCACAGCGTCAACGTCGGCCTGTACTGTCTGGGTTACGGGGTCAAAACCAAAATGGGGTCCAACGACATCCGGGATTTAGGTCTTGGCGGCATGCTCCACGATGTGGGAAAAACCCAAATCGATGCCGGCATCCTCAATAAAAACGGCAAACTGACTTTTGAAGAATTCGAGGCAATTAAAGCCCATGCACCGCTGGGGCAAGAGATCCTGGAAGGCATGAAGTGCCACACAGCTCATGTGATAGAAATGGCGGGCCAGCATCACGAGCAGTAAGGGGGAAACGGCTACCCCAAGGGTCTGGTGGGGGACGAAATTTCTCATTTCGCCAGAATCTGCAAGGTCACGGACGTCTACGATGCTCTGACCACGCGCCGGTCCTATAAAAAAGCGTTGCGCCCCTTTGATGCCCTCACCGTCATGGGCAAAGAAATGCAGGGTGAGTTCGACATGGAAATCCTGGGAAAATTTATAAAATTTATAAAATTTATGGGCCCCGACCTTTAAACCCGCCTCACAATATTTATCAGACAACGCTCCACTTTGCTCGCCTTCTGGTTGCGTCCATCTTCTGTCTCATCTTGATACCCTCAACTATTGAGGATCATCCTTCCTGGGCCTCGACCGCGAGATTCACGTTTTCACGAAATTGAGGCGTCCATTCCTCCAGCTCTGCTTCAGAAAAATTTAACAACGAAAAAAGCGTGTCCATGCCGGCAGGAGCCTCGTTCCCGATACCATCCGTAAAACCCCAGCTATTGGCCAGATTCCTGGCGACACAAACCGTCCCTGCCAGTGGATCCGTGATCTCATCTTCGCCTGACGCATAGTAAAATTTTTGCGCGTTGATTAATTCTTGCGGAAGACAAAAAGCTTCCGCCATCTTGACACCCAGATCCGCATGGGTGAACCCAAGCTCCCTTTTCTCGACCTCAAGCAAAGACATCTGTTCACACTCCGCCTGTCGAACCCACTCCTGCAAGGATTTTGAATGGTAGGCGGCAAGAGAAATTTTTCCAATTCCATGAATCAATCCCGCCGTGAAACAGACATCCGTTTCTATTTTTTTCAAACAGGCTCCCAGGCTTCCAGCCAGGACGGCGGTAACGGTCATGTGTAACCAAAGTTTGGAGTAGTCGAATGCAGGAGGAAAATTATCCTCCTGATAGCGCTCAAGGATCGGGGTCGTCAACACAATATTTCTTATCGCCCCCGGCCCCAGGAGTCCTCCCGCCTGTTGCAGGGATGAAACCTTACCCCCATATCCATAAAGCGGCGTGTTGGCCACTTGCAAAACTCTAAGGGCAATGGCAGGATCGTATTGGATTTTTTGCAGAATCGTGTAGTCCATCGCCGAGGTCTTGCTCAATTCATCCAATAAACTGAGGATCTGTCCGGGAAGCGAAGGCAGCCCCTCCATTACCAGGAATTCATCAGCCTTTGAAGATGTCATCTGCATGTCCCATTACGGTTCTGTTCCTTCCAGATTCTTTTGCCTGGTAAAGCGCCTCATCCGCAACCCGAATCAGATGCGTATGATCGGCAGTCGTCTCTTTATCAAATTCCGCGATCCCGCAACTGATGGTAACGGAATGAACCCTGCCGTCATTTTTGAAACGGCATTTTTCCACTTCCTCACGGATTCTTTCCGCAATGACCCATGCCCCGGCGCCATTGGTTTCGGGAAGAATCAGGACAAACTCCTCCCCTCCGTAACGGGCCGCCACATCGTATGAACGGCACAACCCTTTTATAATTCCGGCGATGCCCCTTAGCACATCGTCTCCCTCCTGATGCCCAAAGGTATCGTTGACGCCTTTAAAATAATCCACATCCATTATCAACAGGGAAAGAGGCGAGTTGTATCGTCGGCATCTGAGAATTTCGCTTTGCAACACCGCTTGAAATTGCTGACGGTTGTTCAATCCCGTGAGCCCGTCGGTGATCGATAACCTCTCAGCTTTTTCATAAGACTGCGCATTACTGATCGAAACCGAAATCACTTCGGACATGTTTAGAAAATAATCCAGGTCCGTCACGTTGAGACGCCCTCTTTCGTTGTCGTTCAAATTGAGGACACCAATGATCTCATTTTCAATCATCAGCGGAATGGTGATAAAGAAGTTGTACTTGAACAAAGGGTTTCTCACCCCCTTGAAGAATCTGGATTTAGCATGATCCTGCTCCAGGATATAAGTTCCTGAATCGATCGCCTCGCTCATAACTTCAGAATCTTTCAGACGCAGGTTGAGTGTCTCTTTCAGGTCAGGATGGTTGTGGCAGGCCAGAGTCAGGATTCTTCTACTTTTGTCAAAAAGAAACAGGGAAAAATAACGTATGAAAAGAATATAAGGCAGTTTATCCGCTAAAACTTTATTGATTTCCTCCAGACTCATTAAACTGATGCTCTTCTGCAAATAAATCAGATGATCCATATGCAAAAGGGATTGCCCCAGCATTTCATTTTGCTTTTTCAGCAAATTGCAGATCACACCCAATTCTTGCTTTTTTAATTTTTCAAACTGGCTTTTTTCTATGAGCACAGGAAGTAAAACAGTTGACGATTAGCGGGTCATAAAATTGTTCCTTTACACAGCTTATGCAAAAACCTTGTCAAAATAATGACGCCGGCTTAATAAAGGACTCCAAACCCTGATTTTTTAATTGCTTCCAGCGGTTCACCGCTCGCTCCCCTATTATTCAATAAAACAATGCGTTTCACAAGAATAGAAAATCTACAATTTTCGAAACTTCAACCCAATATCAAACCCATAAAAAGTTGGACTAGGGTGGTATGGAAATTGCTTTTATAATGAGTAGCCATAATTTGCAACCTGATGCCATGAACTCAAGCAATAATACATTTCGTCGTCTGATTCAAACAACCCTTTTCGCCTTTCTTCTTAGTTTGGCGCTGAGCGCGCCTGCCTTATCAAAAAATCCCCCGCCTGAGTATCAGAAGAACCTCATTGTCAATAAAGTGCACATAGGCCCACACCCCCAATACACGCGCATCCTGGTAGATTTGAGCCAGCCCGGTTCCTATAAGGTAGATGCGGATTTTTTAGGAAAACGAGTTACCCTGACACTAAAAAATGTTCAATTGAATCCTGACCTTCAGACTCGGTCGATCCAGGATCGCAATATAGAAAAAATAGAGATTCACCCTGAACAGCAAAACCTGGAAATTGTTCTGCATCTCAGACGATCCAATACCCGCTTTTTTCATTATCTGGATAGGGCCAAGTCTCAAATCGTCATCGATTTAAACAGCGAGAAAAAACCCATTCTGCAAACTCAAATAGGAGAACGCAAGCCCGGCTCCGAACCCGAGGCCCTCGCCAGGACTGAAGTCCTTTTGCACGGGAAAGAAAAAATCTCCGATGCCAGAAGAAATTCCAAGCCTTCCAAAAGAACCCGGATCGAAGGAATGAACTCAGGAAAGATCAGGCAAACCAATCGTCTGGATATTGAAAACAAGTTAAAGAATGGCTGGGATGAGTATCAATCCGCCTTAAAAGAGTTCCAGGAAAAAGACTATGCCAAGGCCATTGAATCCTTTGAAAAATTTATTCCGACTTTTCCCGACAGCAAATACCTTGCCCATATTTATTATCTTATGGCGGAAGCGCATTTTCAAATCGCTTTCCGGCAACCTCACCCGATCTACGAACAGGCGCTGGCCGCGTACAAAGAGGCCACCAGACGCTTTCCAAAATCCAGGTTTACCGAACACGCCCAGGACAAAATCGCATTTATTTATTCCGAGCTGGGCTACACCCTGGAAGCAAAAACGTTGTATGAGGAAAGTTTAAAAGAAAAACCCGAAAGCCCGTACTCATCCGCACGAAAAAACAACGTAGCACTCATGATGCTGAAAGAAGGCAAACTGGAAGAAGCCTACACCGGTTTCAAGAGGTTGCTGGAGAACAACCCGAAGAATATTGCCGCCCGGTCGGCTATTTTTGAAATCGCCAACAACTTTTATCAACAAAAAAACTATAATCGGGCGCTTGATGTCTATCAAGATGGCGCCGCCCGCTGGCCCACCCAGCTCAATGAGGAACCGGAAACCAATTACAACATGGGAGATATTTATTTCCGGCAAAAACAATACACCCCGGCGCGGGACCATTTATACGACCTGATCAACCTGGCTCCCGACCATGAACATGCTCATAGAGCTCTGAATATGATTGGTGATTCCTATTTACTTGAAGAAAGGCATAATGATGCACTTGCCGTCTTCGACGAATCCGCCAAAAGAAATTCCGGAAGCAGTGAATCCTTATATGGGAAAATCCGGATGGCTGACATTGGAGTCATTAACCCCAAGCTGAAAGTTACGGATATAGTTTACAATACCGATCCTTATTACCAACCTTTCAAAGCCTACGATGAGGTTTTGCAGGAAGCCAATGATGTTGAAATATTGGCTGAGGTCACTTTGAGCCGAGGCATCGCATTTCTTAAAGAACAAAATTATTTATGGGCCATAGAGGAATTCAAAAAACTGTTGCCTCTCGGCCCCGACTCCAGATTTTATAATAAATCCCAGACATATATTCAACAGGCCCTGGTTTATTCCGTCGATAAATACGCCCGGCAGGGAGGCGTCTTGCCGATTCTTTACTCTTACAGTGATTTCTCCAGCTTATCCCTTGGCGAGGTGAAAAATCTGAAAACGGTGATGCAAATTGGGGAAGCGTATCAATCCATCGGCATGTTCCCGCAAGCGCTTCGGTTTTACGAGCGGGTCAAAAAATTGGACGCCAAAAATATTTATCGCGACCGCATCTTCCTCAACCTGGGACAAATTCACCTGGAACAAAGCAACTTTAAAGAAGCGGAACTGGTCGCTCAATCATTTTTAAAAAATTATCCCCAGAGCCCGCAGGTTCCCGAGGCTCTAAAGCTCCTGGCCAGTTCGCATAGCGGCAGAAAACAATACAACAAAGCCTTGCATGTGTATAAAGAGCTCTTGACTAAACAGGGTGGAAATATTTCCGAAACCCACACCCTGTTGGCCGAAACTTACCAAAATGAGGACAACCTTCCTTCCGCCATTGACGAATACCGTCAGGCTATCAAAACGTTTGACCGCACGGCCAAGATCATTCCCAATACCATACGCAAAGCTTACTACAGCCTGGGGTTTGCGCTTTTCCAGAACAAAAAATATGCCGAGGCTGCTAAAGCCCTGGAATCGGCCCGGCGATTATTTCCAGAACAGCCGCACACCGACTGGGCAGACTACCTTCTGGTAGAAAGTTATAATAATTTAAAAAATCCTTCCAAAGCCACCGCCACCCTGAACACTCTGATTGAATCAAAAGATACCAATGATCTTTTGAAGCAAGTCGCAGAATCGAAACTTAAAGTCCTCGATTGGGAAAAAGAATTTAAAGAACCTCTCTAAATCATTTATAATGTTTTAGTGATTAGATTCAACCCTCACCCGTGGTCCAAATAGTACATGAACGAACCCCTCCAGGGAAAAACCCCGAAAGAAGAATTCGAAATCCTCAGCCAGGCGTTTCAAGCGTTCAATGACGCGACCCAACAGCTTCAGGATTCCTACGATGACCTGAAGGAGCGAGTCAAAAGACTCGATCTGGAGCTGGCCAAGAAGAACGAAGAACTTGAAAAAAACCTCACCGAAAAAGAAGAAGTCAAAAATTACCTGAACAATATCCTGGAAAGCCTGACCACAGGCGTAATTGTATTGGACAAAAAGGCAAACATAACGACATTCAATAAAACGGCAAGCTGGATCACAGGACTCTCTCCTGAGATGTGCCTTGGCAAACCTCTCCCTGACCTGTTCCACGATGAGCTGTTTGAAAACATGGTGTCACGACTGGTCAAAACAGGGGGGAACCTCTTGAGCGTGGATCGGGAAATCACCACGGCAAACTGAAGCAAGGTTCACGTCCAGGCTTCTGCCTCTCCAGTGCTGGACCCTGACGATGCGCAAATTGGAACGCTTCTCATCATAAAAGACATGACCCATATCCGGCACCTGGAAGTCGAAGCGCAAAGAAACCAGCGATTGCGAGCCATGGGAGAAATGGCCGCAGGAATCGCCCATGAAATTAGAAACCCTCTCGGAAGCATCGAACTGTTTGCTTCCCTGCTGAAGAAGGACGTAGAGACGGACGAGGAAAAATCCACGCTTGTGGAGCATATCCGTGCCGGAGTCAAGAATATGGACCGGATCATTTCCACCCTGTTGCTATACGCCAAGTCTCCCCGCCCCTCCCAGCAAAAATGCGACATTCACCAATTGCTCACCACCTTGCTGACAGGTTCCTCGGACACAATCATCCCCGACAATATAAAAATTGTGCGCAATTTTGGAGAAAGTGATGCGTTGATCAACGGCGACCGGGAGCTTTTGAAGCAGGTTTTCAGCAACCTCATCCGCAACGCGATTCAGGCCATGCCCGATGGAGGAGAACTTTGCCTGACCACAGAACAGGTCAGCGCCTCTTCCAACCGGTCCGCACCTGGAAACGATCACCGTCAATTTATCACCATCACGGTGTCCGACACCGGCGAAGGCATCCCTCAAGACCATCTGGCAAAAATCTTCAACCCCTTTTTCACCACAAAAGATAAAGGAACCGGGCTGGGTTTGTCCATTTCTCACAATATAATTAAAGCCCATCAGGGTACGATCGACGCCGAAAGCGAAAAAAGCAGACAAACCTCTTTCATCGTAAAACTACCTTGTTGGGATGACGAATTTGATGAAAAATAATTCCGATAAAAAAATTCTCGTCGTTGACGACGAAAGCGAAATGCGGGTAGCGCTGGAGACGACTTTGAAGCGGGAGGGTTACCAGCCGGTTTCCGTCCAGGACGGAAAAGCCGCCTGGGAAAAAATTGAACATGAGTCGTTCGACCTGATAATTTCTGACGTCAAAATGCCAAGGATGGACGGAGTGGAACTTCTACGTGCCGTCAAACAGCACTCCCCTAAAACCATCGTTATCATGATGACCGCTTATGGAGATATAGACAACGCTGTGGAGACCATGAAGGTAGGCGCTTTCGATTACCTTCTGAAACCCTTCTCAGCGGAAATCCTGATTTCAACCGTGAACCGGGCCTTTTTAAAGGAACCAGAGACTACCGCCCGGCAGCCAGCGCCTACGCCTCCCGAAAAAACCGTTTCCGAACGGAAAATCATTACCTGTAACGAGGAAATGAAAAGACTGCTGAAATTTGCCGAAAACATCGCCTACAGCAAATCCACCGTGCTGATCATTGGAGAAACCGGTACCGGCAAAGAATTGTTTGCCCGCCTTATTCACCAACACAGTCCCAGGGCAGACAGGCCTTTCGTACCTATCAACTGCGCGGCGCTTCCCGAAGGGCTTTTGGAAACAGAAATGTTCGGCCATGAAAAAGGCGCTTTCACCGGAGCCGATAACCGCAAGGAAGGGAAATTTGAACTCGCCCACAAGGGGACCCTGCTACTCGACGAAGTCACTGAAATGTCCCTGCCCCTGCAAGCCAAACTTCTTCGTGTCCTGCAGGAGCATGAAATCGATAAAGTGGGCGGGAAAGAAGCCATTCCTGTCGATGTCCGGGTGATTGCCACCTCCAATCGCGACATAAAAAAACGGATCAAGGAAAACCAGTTCCGGGAAGATCTGTACTACCGGTTAAACGTTATTCCCCTCCGGCTGATTCCACTGCGCGAACGCAAAGAAGATATCCCTCTGCTGGCAGAGCATTTTCTGCAATTGCATTGCAGGGAAATGCATAAAACCGTCCCGTCGATAGACGAAGCCACTCTCACGCTTTTGAAAAAATACAACTGGCCGGGGAATATCCGCGAATTGGGAAACATCCTGGAACGTGCCGCACTGGTCTGTAACGAGGATACGTTACTGCCCGCGCATCTGTTTTTCGAGGAAGATTCCGAAATGGATGGAGAAACCGGATCGAAACTGCTTTCAAATTTTCAGGGCACCATTTACGATATGGAAAAGGCCTTGATTCTGCAAACTCTGGAAGAGGTCAGTGGCAATAAAACCCGTGCGGCGGAATCTCTCGGCATCAGTATTCGTACCCTGCGCAACAAACTGACCGAGTATCAGAAAAGTAGCTGACCTACACCCGGTGGCCCTATTTTTTCCCATTTCGTCAAATCCATGACAGTTTTTTCCCATGACCCTGGAGGCTCTGTACAACACCGCGCGCCAGATTTTCAAATATTCTGAAAAAACTCATTGATAAATTAGAGTTTAAAGTTTTCCCTCAACCCATTTTTTAAAACGTAACAAACCTGCACTTGGTATGAAAATTGCTTAATATTTCATACAGATTTCATCAGCAAAGCCATAACATATTGAATTCTTCACCTCATTAACATATTGGAAGGAATCGGCTATGGATTTTTTGACAGCAATGCAGATCAGTTCCTCCGGACTGAACGTTCAGCGGCAACGCATGGAAGCCATTTCCAGCAACCTGGCCAATGTAGAAACCACCCGCACCCCTGAAGGGGGTCCGTACCGGAAAAAGAGCGTGGTGGTCAGCGCCCTGCCGTTGGAGAATAGTTTTGGTGAAGTTTTGAAAAATGAATTGGGAGATACGCTGAATCAAGTCCTGGTCACTCAGGTGGTTCGTGACCAAACGGAACCCAGGACCGTTTTCAATCCGAATCATCCAGACGCGAACAAGGAGGGCTATGTCGCCATGCCAAACATTGACTTGATCAGCGAAATGGTGGATATGGTCACTACAACACGTTCTTTTGAAGCCAACGTCACCGCCATGAACGCCGCAAAATCCATGGCGCTCCGCGCGATAGAACTTGGAAGATAAGACTTAACCTGTCCACGACATAACCTGAAATATTCATGGAAAAATTTTCCACATTTATCAAGCAGCTCACCGACCGATTTTCTGCTCTTCCCCAAGGACAGAAATTTGCTGTTTTTGCATTGGTGGCCACCGGTTTCGCCTCCCTGTTCGCCATGTCCCTGTGGGTGCAGACTCCTGACTACCAGCTTCTTTACGCTAAACTGAGCCCTCAGGATGCCGCCCAAATTGTGGAGCGGCTGAAGACAGAAAAAATTCCTTACGAACTTTCCGCAGGCGGGCAAACCATTCGGGTCCCGTCCAAAGACATGCATGAAATCCGCCTCAAGCTGGCCGGCGAAGGCCTGCCTGAAGGGGGAGAAGTGGGCATGGAAATTTTTGAGGACAGCACTCTGTGGATGACGGAATTCATGCAGAAACTCAACTATCAACGCGCCATCCAGGGTGAATTGAGCCGCACCATCAAGACCCTGGATGCCGTGGAACAGGCGCGAGTCCATTTGGTAATTCCCAAAGACACCTTGTTCCTTAAAGAAAAACCGCGTGGGAAAGCCTCCGTCACCATCAAGGTCAAGGCTGGAAAAACAGTGACCAGAGATCAGGCGCAGGGAATCGTCCATCTTGTTGCCGCCAGCGTAGAAGGAATCAGCGCACAGGATGTCGTGGTCGTCGATCTGAAAGGAAATATTTTATCCGGGGACCAGCAAGGTTCCAGCGGCGCCGTCCGCACCACCACCAATCATCAGCACAAGATGCTGGTTGAAAAACAAATTCAGGACACCATCGTTCGCATGCTGGAAAATGCCTTGGGAGAAGGCAAGGTCATTGCCCGCGTGAATGCCGACCTCGACTTTGAAGTGGTGGAGAGGACGGAAGAAATTTTTGATCCGGATTCCCAGGTGGTTCGAAGCGAACAAATCGTGACCGAAGCGACCCTGGGGGCGCTGCCTCCGGGAGGTGTCCCTGGAGCCCAAAGTCTAGTCCCTGGCGGAACAGGTGGAGGTGCTGCGGGAAGCCAAGGGGCAAAACGCGACAAGGAAAATCAAACCTTCAATTATGAAATCAACAAAATTGTCAGGCAGATCTCCAAGCCCATCGGCACCGTAAAGAAATTGTCCGTCGCCGTACTCATTGATGGAAACGTCACGGGGGAACCTGCCCAATACCAGCCCAGGACCCCAGAAGAAATGGCAAAATACCTGCCCATTGTCAAATCCGCCATCGGCTACGATGAAAAACGCGGGGACCAGATCCAGCTGGAAAACGTTCAGTTCGACCGGAGCTTTGAACAGGATGAGGAAAGCAGACTCGCCAAGTCCGAAACCGCAGATCTGGCGTTCAAGGTCGCTAAATACGTTTTAGGGGCTCTTTTCGTTCTCTTATTTTTCACAAGAGTCATCCGTCCCATTATCAACTGGATGACGACTTCCCTTGAGGTGGTTCCAGAGCATGGCCAATTAACGACCACTGAAATGGCCGCTGTCGAGGAAGAGAAAAAAAGCCTGGGCAATGTCCTCAATGAGTCCGCAGAAATCCGGCAAGCGGTCGCAGAATTCGCCGGTAATGATCCCAAGTTTACCGCCAGCATCATTCGCAAATGGCTCAAAGATAAAAGCCCGGCATCCTAATATATTAAGGCACTCTCATGGCTAGACAATTCACCGGCCCCGAAAAAGCCGCCATTCTCCTGATGTCCCTGGGAGAAGAAAACGCCGTTCCCATTCTGGAAAATATGGATGAACGGGAAATCCAGATGATTGGTAACTACATATCTTCCCTCGGAGATGTGGACATGCCATCCATGGATGCCGTCACCAAAGAATTTTATGACAGCGTGGATGCCGGCACCGGAGGGCTTGGAATCGCCAGGATGGATTTTTTAAAGTCCGCTTTGATGAAAGCCCTCGACCCGGCGAAAGCGATGGAAATTCTCAATAATATAACCACCCCTGGCGACGAAATGGGCGGCGGCCTGGAAACAGTGCGCATGCTGGAACCCCGAACCATAGCCGCTTTTTTAGTCAACGAGCATCCACAAACGGCGGCGATCATAATAGCCCATTTGGACACTCCAATGGCAAGTCAAACCATCCGCGAACTGCCGGAAGAAAATCGCATGGAAATCGTCCACCGTCTGGCATCGCTTGAGCGGGTCTCTCCGAGCATTCTCCGTGAACTGGATGAAGCGCTACAAAATGAATTTCGAGCCTCGGGTGCGGTTTCCGGAAGCAAACTGGGGGGGCTGGAAAGCGCCGCTCACATCATGGGAGCGCTGGATCGGGCCACGGAAACCTCCATTCTGTCCGCCATGGACGAAGTTGACCCGGACATGGCCAATGAAATCCGTAATCTCCGGTTCACCTATGAGGATATTCTAAAAATCGACGACCAGGGCATTCAATTGATCTTGAAAGAAGTCAATAATGAGGATTTGCTGATTTCTCTAAAAACCGCCAGCGATGCGCTCAAGGATAAATGGTTAAATAATATGTCGGAGCGGGCGGCTTTGATGATACGAGAAGATCTCGAATCCATGGGGCCCACGAAGATCAGCGAGGTGGAAAAAACCCAGTCAAAGATCGTCGGCGTGTGCAAAAAACTGGAAGAAGAAGGCAAAATATCTGTCGGCGGAGGCTCAGGCGAGGAACTTGTATAAAAACTCTAAAAATTTTACCCGTAGCTACCTTCCTTCCGAAGAAAAGGAAACATCTTCTGCCCCTTCAGGGGATCATGCCAAGAAGTTTGAACTTCACGAACTGATTCCAAAAAATAAGAAAACACCAAAAGACTTTATTTACGATTCTAAAGAAGCCACCAATTTTGATGCTCAAAATGTCGATCGAGCCAGGCAGGGTGTTATTGAAGTTGTCCGGGACGCCCTCAATAAGGTGAAAATTCAAGCGGTAGAAATCCGCGAAACGGCTGAAAAGGAAGCTCGTGAAAAAGGACATGCTGAAGGATTCCAGAAAGGCGAACTGGATGCCAGGGAAGAATTTAAACCTGTTCTGGAAACCACCGAAAATATCATCCAGGAGCTGAGCGAGTTTCGTAAAAAGATGTATCCCAAAATGGAACGGGAGATGATCGAAATGGTGGTCGCGCTGGTAAAAAAAGTCATTCACTTTGAACTGTCCACAAAAGAGGACAGCGTTCAGGAGATGATTCGACTGGCGGTACAAGCGGTGTTGGACAAGGAATCCATGACCATCAAGATAAATCCTGCGGATAAAGAACACGCCGAAAATTTTTGCCCGGAGCTACAGCATTTGTTTGGCGAAATCAAAAATATTTCCTTTGAATCCAACACTGGCATTGAGCGCGGCGGTTGCATCATTGAAACCAATTTTGGCACGGTGGATGCCCGAATGGACAAGCTCGGCGAACAAATCGATAAAATTCTGCACCTCGCTCCTCCTGCCCCAGAGGAAGTTAAAACAGAAGTCAAAACAGAAAATAAATCAGAAGACCCATTGGAAAATAATACAGAAAACAACTCCGAGGACAACTCAATGGATTCCCCGTCCTAAAAACCGTTATGGAAGAAACCATTGATCTGAAAAAATACCAGTCCTTCATTGAAAACACTTCTTTCGTCAGGAAAACCGGAAGGGTCGATCGCATCATAGGGCTTATTCTGGAGGGGAACGGTCCGGCTGCATCGGTGGGAAGCATCTGCACCATTTACCCTGGGAACAACCGGCCTCCGGTAGAAGCGCAGGTCGTGGGATTTCGCGACAACCACACCTTGCTCATGCCGCTAGGTGAACTCATTGGTGTCCAGCCGGGAAGTATCATCGAATCGGCGGACGAATACCCCACCGTCAATGTGAGCCCTAAATTAATCGGGCGTATCATCGATGGGAATGGACGCCCCTTGGACGGTAAAGGTCCCATTCCCCCCAATATGGAATACCCTTTGATGGGAGTGCCCTTAAACCCTCTCCATAGAAGCCGGATTCAGGAGCCTCTGGACGTCGGCATTCGCTCGATTAACGGACTGCTCACCTGCGCCAAGGGACAGAGAATTGGTATTTTAGCGGGCACAGGGGTGGGAAAGTCGGTATTGATGGGAATGATTGCCAGAAATACCAGCGCTGAAATAAACGTCATCGCCTTGATTGGTGAACGGGGACGGGAAGTGAAAGAATTTATCGAAGAAAACCTGGGGCCCGAAGGGCTGGCAAAGTCAGTAGTGGTGGCCGCCGCTTCCGACCAGCCGCCATTGGTCCGCCTCCGGGGCGCTTACATTGCCACGACCATCGCCGAATTTTTTCGGGATCAGGGCAATGACGTTATGCTGATGATGGACTCCGTGACCCGGTTTGCCATGGCCCAAAGGGAAATTGGGCTTTCTGTCGGCGAACCGCCCATGACGCGAGGGTACACACCCTCTGTATTTTCCATGTTGCCCAAACTTCTGGAAAGGGCGGGAACCAGCACCGGGAAGGGGACAATAACCGGTCTTTACACGGTGCTGGTAGAGGGGGACGACTTGAATGAACCGATTTCCGATGCGGTGCGGGCCATTCTCGACGGACATATTGTTCTCAGCCGCGAACTAGCCTCACATAATCATTACCCCGCCATAGACATCTTAAACAGCATCAGCCGCTTGATGATAGAGGTGGTTTCCAAGCAACATCACGACCTCACCATGAAATTCAACGATATTCTCGCCACCTACCGCGAGGCGGAGGATCTTATAAATATTGGCGCGTATACACGGGGAAGCAATGCTAAAATTGACCTGGCCATTGCCAAGGTCGATCAAATGAACCAGTTTCTGCGCCAGGGGATTGATGAAAAAGTTGATTTAACCCAGAGCATTGCTCAATTACAGGCGATTGTGGAGAACTGATCTTGAAATTCCGATTCGAAACTGTCCTCAAAATTCATAAAGAGCGAGAAAACCTGCTGAAAAAAGAACTGGGAGTGATCAACACCCACATGCAAAATCAGAGGGACCGTTTGCAGTTCATGGAAGGGATCGCGGAAGAGAGAAAAAAGGACCTGAACCAAACATCGAATCAAGGCATGAATATCGATCAGATGATTTTATATAACAATTTTTTCGACGGAGTGAAGCGGGAAAAGGCGCGACAGGAAAAGGTGATCTCCGAAATCAGTGAAAAATTAAATCTGAAAAAAAATGATCTGATCCAATCCATGATGAAACGGCGCACGATGGAAATTCTCAAGGAAAGGGAACAAGCGGCTTTTAAAAAGAAGCAACAAAAAACCGAGATCGCGTTGAATAACGAAACCGGCACCAACATGTGGCGGCTCAATTCATGATGACAAAATATAAGACTCTTAAATTAAACCTTGTTTTTTTGAGCCTGGCCCTGTTTTTTTTGCTTGCTGTCGGCGGCGCTGGACTGTTCGAAAACCTGGTATCCCCTGCTTTCGCTCAGAAAGAGGCCACAGACTCGCAAACAGAATTGCCGACGGATAAAACCGGGGAGCAGGAAACCACCCCGGAAAAAGTTTCCCTGCCCGGTCCTGTCCCTGGCGTCAATCCGGAAACGTTTCGCATGATCGAAATGATTGAGAAAAAAAACCGGGATCTTAAACAACGGGAAGCTGAAATCGCATTGAAGGAGCAACGGCTGCAAACTCTGGAACAGAAGATTGGCCAGGATCTAAAAAAAATTAACGACGCCATCACCAGAAGCCAGGAACAAATCGGCATCCAGAAAAACCTGATCAAGAAAAATGTTGACGGGCTTATAAAAGCTTATTCCTCCATGAAGCCTCAGGAAGCGGCGACTCTCCTTGAAGCCCTCAATGAAGACCTCGCCATTCAGATTCTTGCGGGAATGAAAAGCAAGATCGCAGGCAAGGTTTTCAGCAAGCTGGATGTCACAGTGGCCAAGAATATCAGCGAAAAATTAGCCGGTCAGAGAAAAATCCCACCCCAAAAATGACCCTGCTGAAAAAGAAAATAATCCGGCGAAAGTTTTTTTAGGCACTTTCCGCGATTTCATCCTTCTTCTTCACCTTTGGTTGGTCTTGATCGGACTTCACCATGCCAAAGGAAATGATCATTTTCAACCCCTCCTCGACGGACATCTCCAAAAAAATCAGATCTTTTTTCGCCACCATTAAAAGAAACCCCGTCGTAGGATTTGGGGACGTGGGAACAAAAACGTTGAGAGCCTCTTCGTAACTCTTTTCGTAAATTTCCCCTTTAGTTTTCCCACTCACAATTCCAAGAGCTTTTAAGGGTGGCCGTGGATAGGTCAGCAAAACCATTTTTTGAAATGAAGCCGTCTCAGTCTCTGAAATCGTATGCACCACTTTTTTGATACTGGTATAAATCACCCGAACAAACGGAATGTTGTGCAAAACGCGCTCACTGAGAGCCAGAATTTTTTTCCCGAAAAAATTGGTGCCAATCAAGCCCACCATAACTATGAATAACACCAGAAGTATAAAACCCGCCCCGGGGAAATGATACTCTTCCATCCATTTAAGCCCGGTCGGACCAAACACTCGGGTGAGGACAGGGTCCATCGCCTTGTCTACATTTCTTATAACAAAGGCCAGCACCAGGTAAGTCAGAGCGGCGGGAACCGTCACCAACAGTCCGGCAATCAAATTTTTCTTAATCGCTTTTCTTAGTTTTTTCATAAATCCGGTTGAGAAATAAACACTGCTTCAGACAGGGACTCTGGTATAAAAAAGATACCGGCCCTCCTGTTAAAATAACTTTCCCTTAAGGATACATCATTTACGATCAACGTTGGTAGGCTTTACCCTGTCAAGAGGCTATAAGCTATACAGGAATGCGTCGGGAGACTTGAAAATGTCTGTAAAAAGCGATCCCTCTACTGTGGCTTCAGGGTTTCCACATGCGTTTTCACCTGGATAACGAGGGCAGGGTAACTGATGCGCCCCAGTTCGATAAACCGCCGGTAATAGTGCAGGGCCGGGGTGATCTCTTTATTCTCTTCATAAAGCACAGCCAGGTTATAATTGGTGCCGGGGTGATCCGGGTCCATGGCAAGAGCCCTGTTTAATACCGCCCTGGCCTTTTCCAAGTCCTTCTGCTTTTTATAGATAATCGCAAGATTGTTGAACGCTTCTAAATTGCTGGGATTGAGGTCGATTGCCTTCAGGTAGTTCCTGACTCCTTCTGCATAATTTTTTTGCATGAAATAGACAACGCCGATGTTGTTGTAAGCCTTGGCATAATTGGGGTCGAGGAAGATCGCCCTGAGAAATTCATCAAGCGCCTTATCGTACTCTCTCAATTCTTTATAAATGACCCCTTTGTTGTTGTAAGTATCAGGGTTGTTTGGGTCCAGTTTTTCTGCTTTTACGTAATTATCCAGAGCTTTTTGCCAGTCTTTGGCCTGTTGGAAAAAGATGGCTCGGTTGAAATAAAAATCGCTGTTTTGAAAAACGTTGTCTTGAATTGACGGGTCGGTTCTGATTATTTCAGGTGTCAACACGGGAGAAGGTAAAGAAGCAACTTGCCGTTTATCTTTTTGTACTTCAATGTTCAGGTTGGGGCGTTTCTCCACTTTCTCGACGGAAACTATTGCAGGTATCGTGGGACTGAGCGACGATTGGATTTCCTCCAGGAACGGTTCTTTCGCAGCTTTGGATGAAATTTCTGGTTTTTGTGCAATTTCCGGTTGCGGGATTTTTTCCTCAACGGGTTTCGGTGCCGAAGGCACTTCGGGAACCTCCGCCTTTCCCTTCAAAACCGGAGGCATCTCGACCAACGGTTGCGCTAGAGGCTCTGGCGGAGAAACTCTGACCGCCTCTTCTCCGGCAGATTTTAAAGGAGTTTCCGGTATTTTCGCAATTTCAGGTTGCGGTTTTTCCCCCTCTACGGCGTTCAGCGCCGGGAGAACCTCAGGAACCACCGCCCCTTCACCCAACCCTGTTGCTGGAGCCTCAGGAGGCACAACGGTCGCAACTTTTTTCTCCGTTAACTTCACAGGGGTCTTGGGAGCCTCAGAAATTTCGGGTTTCAATACGGGAGAAGGTGAAGAAACCACCGTTTCCTTTTTTTTCTTTGGAGGGTAGGAAGGCAGAATCTTTTTAGTAACGGTTTCGATTTTCTCTTGAGAATGGGGCGCCTCAGGAGGGGCCGCCTTTTTCTCCAGAACGGGCGGCTCTTTCACCACCTGCTTTTGTGCAGGCGCCGGAGCCTGCAAACTTTTCTCATTGAGACTTTTGAGAGGGACACTGGATGGAGCTTTGGCTTCCTCCGGCAAAGAGGGTGCCCTGAAATCGGATGTTTTGGAAATTTGCCGCTTATTAAAATCAAACACACCGGTGGCAATCAGATACACTAAAATTGCGGTTGGAAGAATGATTAACAGACCGATTCGAAAAACCAACCAGAGGCCGGGATGTTTCAAATGATCTCTTTTCCCTACCAGGTTGACTTCCTGGCTGGGGTCCCATCGAGGGACAGATTTTTCTTTAACGGCCTTTTTAAGGCTGTCAGCGATCAGACTCACGGTGGACTCCTTAAGGGGACTTGGAAACGGATAAAAGAATCGGATTCCGCCCTGAAAATTTTAACGCGTCCACATGAATCCTGGCCGACGGGGCTTCTTTATAGGGTCCGACATAGACCATATACCAGGCCTGATCTCCCGTCACCGCCTTTTTCCAATAGGCCTTATAACCTTCTTCTCTGAGTTTTCGCACTTCTTCTTTGGCTTCAGACACTTCCTGTAAAGAATAAAGCTGAATCCGGTAGTTCCCGACCTCTTCCGTTCCATCGGTTTGGGTCGGTTCCAGCGCTGGAGTTTTCTCAGAATCTGCCGCTTTATTTCCAAGCACCCCCTGTTGATCCCTCGCCGCCATTGGAGCCTCGCTCTCCAAATCCGAAGAACCCCTCCTGAGAGGTATTTCCTTTTTGGACAGAGATTGCGCCATCCCAAGTTTGGTTTTGAGATGTCTGAATTCGGATCTCCAGTCGATTCCCATCTGGGCAAAAACAAAAAATGCCAGGCCGGCAAGAAAAAATAAAGCGGATACAATCACCGGCAAACGAAACCGGATAAAATGTTCACGGTAATAATTCTTCTCGTCTTCTCCCAAAAGGCTCTTGATTCCCTGATTGACCTGAGGCCGATCAATAATATCCACCTGATCGTTGTATCCGCTGAGAAGCGCGCGGTCGCACACCAGGTTGATCAACCGGGGGTAACCCTGGGAGTATTTAAAAATTTCCTTGACCGCCGACGACTTGAAGGACACACGGGAACCCGCTCCGGCCACTAACAACCGATGGTTGATGTAGCGAACCGTTTCTTCCGGCGACAGGGGCCTGATTTCATATCGTATGGATATGCGCTGATTGAGTTGCTTCAATTCTGGAGACTTTAATTTGTCATTCAGTTCCAGTTGTCCCACAAAAATAATTTGCAGGAGCTTCTCTTTTTCCGTTTCCAAATTCGATAAAATCCGCAGTTGTTCCATCACATCCAGAGGCAGATTCTGGGCTTCGTCAATAATCAAAACCGTAGAGCCTCCGGCCCGGTGCTGTTCCAGGAGGAAGGTGTTCAAAGCATCGAGCAGTTCCTTTTTAGAAGCACGGTTGACCCAGTTCATATCGACTTCTTCGCTGAAATCCACCTCCAGGGAAGGATTCCCAGAAACCATTTTTTCAGAAAACACCGATATTGGCTTTACTTCCAGGTCGTGAACACAGGTTCTCAACAAATCCATGTCCGAAAGCATGGGGTTGAGAATGAGAGCCACCTGAATATTATTATCGAGCCTGTCCAGCAAACAACGGCAAAGGGTGGTTTTACCCGTCCCCACATCGCCGACGATAGCCATAAAACCTTCCCGTTGGCTGATCCCATAGAGCATATGGTCGAGGGCTCCCTGATGGTGTTTGCTCAAAAAGAGAAACCTGGGGTCCGGGGTCAGACTGAAGGGCTTTTCATTAAATCGATAAAAGTTTTCGTACATGACCTGATTTACTTTCCTTCCAAAGAGGTTTTCATTTTATGCGACTGCCGGGTCACCCCGAATCGCTGCAATCGTTTCTCCTCAATGCGTAAGCGATCATCAATCGCATCCCCAACCATGATCTGGGGGGTTAAAAGTATCAGCAGTTCAGATTTTTCATAAGTCGTCAAATCTTCGTGAAACATTTCCCCGAAGAGGGGAATCTGTTCCAGGGCAGTAGACGTTTCTCTGGGTTCTTTCACCCTTCCCAGCAACCCGCCGATAACAACGGTCTGGCCATTGCGTGCCATCACAACATTGTTGGATTCCCGAATATCGACAACCGGCACTCGGTTCAATCCGTCGGGGGAAACTCTCTCACCCGCTTTTTTGCTGACGTTGGCATGGACACTCATGATCACGTTGCCATTGACGTTTATCTGCGGAACGACATCGAGGACGACGCCCAGAGTGATCGGCCGTGAAATATAGGCGGCCTCGCCTTCGGCGATAGACTGCGCTGGGCTCGGGACAAAAATCGTATCTTCGGTTCCCACGCGAATGACCGCCCGTTGATTGTTCAAAGCGGTAATCTGGGGACTGGCCAGGACACTAACATCTCCTTGCAAAGCGAGCGCTTCCAGCATTTCATCCACCCGCTCCTCATGATTTCCATATAAGTATCCGCGAGAATCAGATGCAGGGCCTGCTTTTAGCTCGGACGCATTGAGTGAAGTTAACTGGTTCCAATCAATTCCCCGAGGAAATTCATCCTTGAGCGCCACCTTTATGATTCGGGCCTGAATGAGTACCTGGCGCTGAACAGAACCTTCCACCTCTTCCAAAAACTCTGCCACTTGCAGCAAAACCTCAGGGAAGGCTTTTACGACCAGCACCCCGGCCTGTTTGTTAACTGAAAACCAGGCTCTGCCTGCAGATTGCTCGCCCATCGGCGGCGAAGTTTCGAACGTTTTTTCAGGTCGCTCGTCAGCAACCATTTTCTGTAGTCCCAGGGCAATCTCTTGCCACAGGTCGGTTTCTTCCGAGGAAATAACCTGGCTGGAAGCACGCACTCCCAGTTGCCGGGCCTCATAGGTTCCAGACCCCAAAGAAGCCTGCAAATTGCCCAAACTTTCCCGTTTGGAAATAAGATAGTTCAAACGAAATATCCGGGTCTGCATTTCCAGCGGAACCACCCGAATAAACTTTTCATCCACTTCATACATTAAATTCAAAGGAAGAAGCACATGATCCAGCATTTCCTTCAAGGTCACCTCTTTAAGGTTCAAGGTCACTTTTTTGGAGATGACAGGGTCGATCATGATGTTTTGATCGATCTCCCTGGAAATGGAGAACAAGATGGTTTTGACATCCGCCTCTTCAGCGGACAACGAAAATCGCGGTCCTTTGTCGCGCGGCTTTTTGGGAACCAGCTCCGTTTGAGAAAGCGTTAATTCCAGCAGAACCTTATCCTCTTTGGCTTTGAGTGGTCGGGAGGATGGCGCTGGCTGAACTTCCACCAGGTTTTCAAGACGAGGCTCGGCATTTTCTTCCCGTAGCCCCTCCTGCGAAGCACAGGAAGCAATCAATACGGAAAAAAGGACGACCCAGTGTTTTAGATTGACTGGACAGGATTGGAAGCCCATGAATCTCATTGAATTAATAGAAATTATAATAAAGTTATCTGAATTTAATATAACGCGAAACCGGGTGTAAGTCCAATAAATTATTGATTTTACAGAGGTAACCCCCTTCGCGTCCGGCTGGGGTTTAGCAAGTGCCTGGGGGGATTTCACCCGTCATTTTTAGACGGACCGCACTGGACATAAATCCACAGGATTTAAGTAACCTACTATATTTAAATGAGTTACTTAAAGTATGAGATCAGATGGATAGCTGGCAGACATCGGCGGGGGATTCCGTTTTCTGGGAATCGGAAGATGCCGTTTCTTTTTTTGCGGTCTTTTGCGTGGGTTGGGGGTAGCGGAACACTTTGCCTTCGTAGTTTTTTACAACCAGTTCCTTTTCATTGTGTTCCAAAACCATATCGGGAAGCAGTCTCACCTTGCCGCCACCGCCTGGGGTGTCGATGACGAAATAGGGAACGCCCATTCCTGAGATGTGCCCCTGCAAGTCTTTAATGATGTCCAGACCTTTTTCCACAGTGGTGCGAAAGTGGTCGGTTCCAAGGGTCATATCGGCCTGATAGATATAATAGGGCTTGACCCTGATTTTTAACAGCTTCAACATGAGTTCCCGCATCACTGCGGAATTGTCGTTGACGCCTTCCAGAAGAACCGTCTGACTGCCGAGAGGAATCCCGATATCGGCCAGCATGTTGCAGGCCTTCTCCACTTCCGGGGTGATCTCATCGGGATGGTTGAAGTGCATGTTGAAATAAAGCGGATGGTATTTTTTGAGAATGGAACATAAATTTTCTGTGATTCGCTGTGGCAACGTGCCGGGAACCCGGGTGCCGATGCGCAGGATTTCCAAATGCGGAATCGAGCGCAGTTCGCCCAAAATCCTGTCCAGCTCTTTATCGGGAACCAGTAGAGGATCACCACCAGACAGGATCACATCCCGAATTTCGGGGTGATTGCGAATGTATTCGATCCCTTGACGCAGGGTTTCTCGGGTGACAATTCCGGGCATCCCGATTTTGCGCTTGCGTGTGCAAAATCGGCAAATGATGGGGCAATGGTTGTTAATCATCAACAAAACCCGGTCCGGGTACCTGTGCACCAGTTCCGGAACCGGCATATCCCCTTCTTCATTCAAAGGGTCCGATTCCAGCAATTCCTCTTCGCTGATAAAGTCATCCAACTCCTCCAATGTGGGCACCACCTGTTTCCACAAAGGGTCGTTTTGTTCCTTGATTTGGTCAAGGAAATAGGAATTGATCCGAATCGGAAAAACATTGGCTACCTTCCTGAGTTTTTCTTTGTATTCCTCCGATCCATCAATAGGAAAAGGCAGGTCTTCGACCTTAACAACACTATTGCTCAGGAGTTTTTGCCACTGTTCCATGTTGACCCTTTATTTTTGTGGTGATTTGACCGAATAAGTTTGCTTCAAATAGTCGATGATTTCATACTCGTCGTCAAAAGTTTTCTCGCCATCAATGAGCACAGGAACCGTGTACTGACCGGAAACCTGGTAGACTTCCTGCCGCTGGAATTGAGGCCAGGGAACATCTATTTTTTCGTACTGCAGCTTCAGTTCCTCAAGAACTGTTCTGACCATGGCGCAATAACCACAGCCATCAATGTTGTATAGTTTAATCATTTGCAACTCAATGGGAATCCCTTCTTTGCCTATTTTTTTACCGCACAAGGAACCATGATTGCTTCCGTCATACCATGAATTTTCTTCTTATTATGCGGACACAAGGTAGCAAGAATTCCACCCAGATGCGATTTTCCCTTCACCACGAAATAATACGGGGTCAGGCGAACCCGGCTTTTCATTTCCACCATCTCGCCGGTCTCTGGCCTGTAATAAGAACTCACGACTGTTTTTCCCTTGTGAAACACCTGCAACACTGAAGGATTGCGCGGAAATTCCGCCAATCGGCTTTCCAGCGTTTCCTGCCATTCCGCACTGGAGACATCGTGACCGACAACCACTCCCCGGCTTCCCCAGGAATCGGGAGAAAACCCGGACGGTTTGACTACAAATTCTCTTTCCTTCTGACTCAGGGAAAACAGTTCCTGCCAGCCCTGAACCGGGGCTTGCCTGACAGTCAACCCAGGAATGACGCCGTGAGGCGGCATGTCACGATTGTCGAGAACCCATGTTTTGGGAATTAGATGAGATAGGGTGGCAAAGGTTTCAGATCCAAAAGCATTTTTCCACAAAGCAGTCAGCACCGGATGATGAAACAATGCCATACTGAGCTTTTCTTCCAAAAAAGGCTTCACAGGAGGCGTTATTTTGACCCTGCCCTTTTTATTGCTGTACAAAAAAAGCTCGGACTTGGGGATATTTTGCAGATCGAACAGCTCATAAAAACGGTAGGCGACATCCAGGCGGACGTCATCGTCCCCATCCTGGACAAACAACCCGTTTTCCTTAAAAATGACCTCGCCGGGATGCACCGTATAAACCGGAAATCCTTTCTCTTTGAGACGATCCGCAAGGTAGACCATTTCCCGACGGTAGTCTTCCGCCTCATCCGAAACGATGATCCCCAAAGTAGCATTCGGCACTCCCGAAACATCTGCAACCATTTTATAAAATAATTCAGCAATGCCTCCGTTTTCCTGGCCAATGATGCTTTCCCCATCTTTCTGGTAAAGGGACATCAGGCGGGCTGTCAAACCAAATCCTCCCGGCACGGAATCGAGTTCCGTCACAGAAAATCCAGCCTCCGTCACAATCAGATCAGGTCGAATGATCCCCGGAAGGTCCTTCTTGAACCGTTTCATCCGCCCATAATCCACCAGATGCGGCGGCTTTCCAAAATCAAGGTATTCGGCTATCCATACCGGAAGTTTCCCCCTGGCGCTGTCGAGATAAAATTGGTTGAGAACCGTATAAAATTTGAGGAGATGGTCGCCCAGCTGGTTGATAAAACCCAATTCCTCAGCCGAAAGAAGGTAAGGTTCGGTGGAAATCCGCCAGGTATTTTCCCCAGGGCTTCCATTTCCGTCTGCCGAATACAAGCCGTCCAGGGAAAGAGAGACCTTAATTTCAGAATAAATGTCTGCTTGAGTGGTTGTCATTCGGATTCAACTGTAAAATTAAGTGGGAGAACTCAAAAATATCCTAAAATCAAGGGTCTACATAAATTTAGATGCAATTCGCCCGATAAAGTTTTATCTTGAGCGGCCGGGTCAGGCTCATGATGACACAAGCCTTGGATTTTAAAAAATCCGTGAAGACTTTAATACTACTATTAATGCCGGAATGAATTAAGAACAATTTTAACCATGGAAACCGAAAATAACTCGACAGAGCACAAGGACCTTATTCCCCTGTTTCCTCTGCCTGCAACTGTATTTTATCCAAATACCCGTTTACCGCTGCATATTTTTGAGCCCCGCTACCGTCAGATGATTGCCGATGCCCTGGAAGGCAAACAAAAAATCGGCATGGTTCTCCTGCAACCGGGATGGGAGGAAAGTTATTATGCCGCACCCCCCATTGCTTCCGTAGGTTGTGTCGGAGAAATCGAAAACCACGTGCTCCTGGAAGAAGGAAAATACAATATGGTCCTCAAGGGACTGAATCGGTTTCGGATCGTGCAGGAGTTTGATGGGAAACTCTATCGCCGGGCAAAAATTGAACCCCTGCAAGAAATCAACGACCAGGTTCTGGATGCCTCCAACAATCCGGCAAAGGAAAAATTGATAGAACATTGCTATCGATACCTGCGCCTGCTGCCCTCTGGGGAAAGATTTAAAAAAGACCTGCAATTGGATGACTGCAAAACCCTGAGCCATCTGGTCGACCAATTGGCTTACCGGTTGAACCTGACCGTGGAGCAAAAACAAAAACTACTTGAAGAACAGAACGTCCTCCGCCGGGTCGATGCCATTCATTCGGCAATAAAAATTAAAGTCGACTTGATGAACCTCTCCAGAATGCAAATAAGGCCGGACACCGATTTCAATCTGAATTGAATCCCACCAGTGAGTTTTACTCCCCGCAACTTGCTACGGCTTTAAAAAAAATCCTTGTCGGAGTCCTCGTCCGCTTGTAGCAGGGTTGCCCATTACTCTGCCAAAGTTTTGGTCATGAAGTTTTAAACGGGTGATGCCTGATTTTCCAGAACTGAATAGCCAGCAGATAAGCGTTTCCCAGGATGAGAACCACCCATAACCCCGTCTCCAACCGATCCAGCAAGGAAAACACCACAAGGATCATATTATTGGTGCATAAGCACAACGGACTGACCCAGGCCAAAAACCGCTTGTCCAGATACCAGTTTTTTTGATCGCCCGCCTTCTTTGTAACCTCCGCCAGTTTCTGACTGACCCCGTCCAGCATTTCGACAGAACGATCCTGCCACCCGTAAAGCCACACATGCAGGCGTTGCATCCCTAAGCCGGGGTCGGGAGATTCCCCGCGGGAATCCGCCTGTCGATCCTCATCCGTAATGTCCTCCCGCACCCGGTTCATCTTATAAGCCCCCACCATCGAGGTATAATTGACCAGATAAAACACAAAATACGAACAATGCAATAGACCACTCAAGAGGGAAAAAATGCCGAGGGTCCAGAAAAACGGGTCCTGTGTCTCCTGCACCAAACGAAAGGTGATCGCCGCATAAACCGCAAACGTCACCACAAAGTCGGTGAGCGAATCGAAAAACCGCCCCAATCGGGACACTTCGCCGCGAATCCTGGCCAGGTTGCCATCTACATTGTCGAGGAAAATTTTTACATAGAGAAAAGCCGCCGCCCAGATCAATCCATACTTGAAGTCCGACAGATAAAACCCCGCCGCCAGAAGCCCCATCAGCAAGGACAGAAAAGTGATCTGATTGGCGGTAACGGGTAAGGGATATAAAACGCGGATCACCCGGCGGTTGAAAAAACACCAGACCTCGTTCAGATCGAAAAACCGATCATCGGGAGGCAACTTATGCATTTTTTCAATATTGAAAGAAGTCTTATTCAAAATCTCGCCGGCCAGCCTGAGTGCTGGGTCGTGTGTTTACGGGCGACCAACGAAGCGCTGGACCCAATATTAACGTTCGATAAGTTTGTAGTCGACCGGTCTCCGCTTTGCAAGGAGATCATTTGCCCGCCATCGCGAGCAAAGAACGCCCATACGGGCTATAAAAACAATGAAAAGAATATTGCAACCTGTTAGCCCCGCTTTTCCTCCCGCTTAACGGGTCAACAAATCCCGCAGATTTTGCAGGTGGCGGTTTCGCAGACAGGAGTGTGTTTTTGCCGCAGTCCTCTCTGGTAATCCTGCCAGAGAAATTTATTGAAATATCCGTGATCGACGATGTCCCAGGGCAGGCAATCATCGCGTTCAAATTGACGGTAAACGGCCGCATCCACACGTTCACGGAATTGATTCAAGGCGGCCTTGGAATCGTGGTTGTGCGCCAGGTAATACTTGAAGAAATCCACAAGACGGCGGTCGCCACGCGAAAGATAGGTTTGCAGATAAGCCTCATTAGGCGAACCAAAGCTCGTCTTGAGATGAGGGATTTTCCCCAGCGCCTTGCGAACTTTAAGAAATTTTTTCTTCAGGCTTGCCACCCGTTCCATCGGGTGCCATTGAAACGGCGTGCCCGGCTTGGGAACCAGAGGGCTGAGACCGATGGTCACATTGCCGATGTTACCGCGCTTGCTACAAGCGCTCACATAGGCGGCCATGACGTTTTGCACCAAGGTGATGAAATCGTCAATATCCTGATCTTCTTCGCCCGGCAAACCGATAATGGAATAAATTTTTAAATGCAGAATTCCTTTCTCCGTCAGGAACCGGCATTTTTCAATGATGAATTCATCTGTGGCGGCTTTATTGATCACATCGCGCATGCGCTCTGAGGGGCCATCGACCGCCACCGTCAACGTTTTCTGCCCGCTTTGGAGAATCAAGTCCACCAGTTCGTCATTCAGCGTTTCCATCCGCAGTGAGGAAAAGGAAAGCTTTTTTCCCTGCTCTGTGATCTTCTTGGCGAGAGAGATCAAATCGGGATGATCGGTCACGGAAGGCCCCACTAAGCCAATTGTCGAGGCCACACTTCCGGCTTTTTCCAGAGCATTCTCCAACGATCGGTAAGTGAGGTTCAAGTCGGGCAACCGGGGCGGACGATAAATAAAACCCGCCGTACAGAAGCGACAGGCCCAGATGCATCCACGAGTCACTTCCATCAGGGCCATATCCTTGAAGGTCGATACCTCATTGTGGATTTCGGAATGGGTGCACAACTCCTCGGTTTTTTCCGTCCAATGCCTCTCAATCCGTGCAGGCACCGACGAATCAGTTAAAAACCCGGCAAATTCGCCACTTTCGTACTGCGGCTGATAAAACTGGGGAACATAAATTCCAGGCTGACGCGCGGCCTCCAAGAGCAATTCGCGGGAATCCTGCCATTCATTATCTACATAAAGTTTAAAAAATTGTTGCGCAAGACCTTCACCCTCGCCGATAAAAAAGACATCGACAATATCGGCCAACGGTTCGGGATTGATAAAAACTGCCGATCCTCCAGCCAGGATCAGGGGATGGCGAGACCCTCTCTGCTCGCGCTCCAGCGGGATGTTAAAATATTTCAACAGGGCGGCGGTATGCAGATAATCCGGCTCAAAGGAGATCGAGAAGGCGATCATGTCGAACTCTTCGGGCTTAAAACCCCATTCATGCGACAGCAATTCCTGCGGTTTCAGGCTTTCAATCTCCGGGCGCCAGCCGACAGGCAGACTGAAGCGATCGCAATCGACGCCGTCGATCTGGTTTAAAAGGGCGTGGACCCTCTGAAACCCCAGGTTGGCCAACGCGACATCCGTAGTGCTCGGATACACCAGAAGCACCTTCAAGGGTCGCACCACTGGATTATTTTCTATAGAATGAGAGATACTCTGGGTCGCAGTCATCGACACCTTTAACCATTTACATTTTTATTATGAATCATGCAGAATATGATACCTCAGTTTTACAAATTGATCCACGATGCCTTTAAAATAAAGTGACTTATGGACAACACCCCCCACTCAGATCCAGAACAAAGGATGCAGGGCTACCTGCAAAAAATCGCCACCGGGCCCAAAATGAGCAAAGACCTGACCCGTGAAGAGGCTGAGGATGGGCTTTTATCTATCTTGAACGGTTCCGTCTCACAGATACGAGCGGGGATATTTCTCATCGCCGCGCGCATGAAACTGGAAACCGTGGAAGAAAATATCGGCTATTGGCAGGCCCTCGATAAAACCACGATCAAACACGAGATTCCCTTTGAAAAAATCCTGCAAATTGCCGATCCGTTCGATGGCTTCAACCGCGTGCCTTATTTCGGTTTTTTCACTGTGCCCGTTCTGGCGGCAATGGGGTTGCCCGCTTACGGGCATTCGACCCACTCCCTGCCGCCAAAATTCGGCATCACCTTTGAAGATCTTCTCGGCAACCATTATGGCGTGTCCTTCAGCGACAGCGGTGAAAAACGAATCACTCTGCTAAAAAAATACCGGTTTGCATTTCTCAGCACTCGGCACACAAATCCTGCACTTGAAGGTTTGCGCGACATGCGCCGGGAAATCGTCAAACGCCCGATGCTGGCCACGCTGGAAAAAATGCTGATGCCCGTAAAATCCAAGCCGGGTGGCAACTTCCTGGCCAGCGGATATTTTCATAAAGGTTATGAAATTTCCATGCTGGCGGTGGCGCGATTGAGCGGATTCGACAAAACTATTTTAGGAAACGGTGTGGAAGGCACTACATTTTTTGGAGTCCACAAAGATGCGCGCGTGTTTATTGATTCGGGAGATAAAGAGCCGATTGAGAAGAAACTGGTTTTAGAAAACCTGCTGAAGCCTGAGACTTGCGATCTTGTTAAAGGGACTTTTCAGGATCTTAAAAAAGAAACCTCCACCCTGGAATTTTTATCCGAGTGGGGAGAAACAGCTCTCAAAAATAATCAGGGTCCGGCGGCTCCACTCATCGCCTGTCACGCCGGGACGCTCTGTTATCTATTGGGAATGTTCAAGAGCCTACAAGAAGGATACGATGCCGCTCGCAACGTGTTGCAGGGCGGCACTTGTTATACGCGGTTGATGAAATTCCTTGCAGAAATCAAGTGACCCAACAGCCTACTTAGAAGAGACCGAAGAGAGCATGGGTTCGAGATGTTTCCATACGGTTGCGGTCACGATTTTATATCCGGAACTGAGAGGATGAATTCCGTCAGCCTGCGTGTATTCTCGCTTCGCCGCCACCCCTTCCAAAAGAAACGGCAATAGCGGAATTTCAAATTCCCGCGACAGCCTGGAATACACGTCCACAAACTCCTGAGAATATTTTTCCCCAAAATTGGGCGGAATTTTCATACCGGCTAACAGCACCCGGGCATTGTGTTCCTGGCAAATCTCGATGATCATTTTCAAATTGGAATACATTTCAGGGATGGCCAGCCCGCGCAGACCGTCGTTGGCGCCCAGAGCAAGAATCACGATACTGGGCTTGTGCTTGAGCAGCCAGGAAATGCGCCGGACACCGCCGGCTGTGGTATCGCCACTCACCCCGGCATTGACGACTCGATGCGGATACCCCTTCTCCTGCAAAATCACTTGCAGACGCGAAGGATAACTCCCCTGCTGCTGCACACCATGACCTGCGGTCAAACTGTCACCAAACGCCAAAATCACGGGAGGGGTCTCTCCTTCCACTATTAAAGGGGTGAAAACAAGGAACAAAAAAAACAGGCCGCTCGTTATGAGTCCGCGCCATCTAAAAATCGGTTGCAACCCAAAACAGGGGGTATAGTCGGTCATAGTTTTATATTAGAATAAATAGAACCCAATATAAACTCAAAAGGAAATTCGCGGTGATCCAAATCAGTCAATTAAGAAAGAGCCTCTATGGTGGCGGGCATCGGGTAGACATTTTAAACGGCATTGATCTTACGATACCCAGCGGACAATTCGTCTCCGTGATCGGTGCTTCGGGAAGTGGCAAAACCACCTTGCTCAGCCTGATAGCCGGACTCGATGCGCCCACCAGCGGAAAAATAGTGATCGACGATCAGGATATCACAAAACTGAACGAAGATGCACTAGCCGCCCTGCGCGCCCGGCGCTTCGGTTTTATTTTCCAGAATTTCCATCTCATCCCCACACTGACGGCTCTCGAAAACGTGGTCCTGGCCGGAGAATTGAACGGGACTCCAAGCCCTAAAAAAAAATCACAAGACCTTTTGGGCATGGTCGGGCTGGAAGAGCGGATGCACCATTACCCCGCACAGATGTCCGGCGGCGAACAACAGCGGCTTTGTCTGGCGAGGGCGTTCATCAACGAACCGGAAATCATTCTGGCGGACGAACCCACCGGCAATCTGGATTCCAAAAACAGCGAACATATTTTAGGATTGCTTTTGGAGTTGCACCGGGTGAAACAGACGACCATTATCTTGGTCACGCATGAACCCGGTATTGCCGCCAAAACCCAACGCATCCTGACCATGGCCGACGGGATTCTCATTACAGACACGAAACCTGCCGCCGCATCAGCTTCCCGGTCTCCCGCACAATGAGTAGCGCTGGCAAGCAACAAGGTCAGCTCAACCCTGCGCAAATAGCAACCTTGGTAATGGCTGAGTTTCGCGGCGCCTGGAAACGCTTTATTTTTTTCATCATTTGCATTGCCATCGGCGTCGGCGCGGTGATGACCATCAAAAGCCTGGCCAATATCCTGAACAACGCCGTCAACAGGGAATCCAAAAGCCTGCTGGCAGCGGACATCGCCATCCAGGGAAGCTGGGAGCAGACTGCAAAAGATCGGGAATTTCAGAAACAGGCCCTGCCCCCTGATACGGATTTTGTTTTTATCAAAGAACTGCATGGCATGGCCCGCTATAAGAAATCAGGAAATACGGACGGCAATGATTCCGGTTCGCTGATCGTTGAACTGAAATCGATTCCGCTGGCTCCACCTCATTATCCTCTGTACGGAGAATTGCAAACCGCCCCTCAGCAACCGATTGCCGATTCCCTTGCCGATCATGGCGCCATCGTCGAACCCTCGTTTTTGATGCGCACCCACCTCAAAGTAGGCGACACCTTCAGCCTTGGAAAAACTAAGATTCGCATCATCGCAACGGTTATGGCCGAACCGGATCGAATATCCCGCGCTTTCAGCATCGGTCCACGCGTGTTCGTATCGCAGGCGACGCTCGATGCCACCGAATTGATCCAGCCTGGAAGCCGGGTCAAACATCGCACCCTGATCCGCCTTCCCGAGTCCTTGCCGCCGGACACAGCCGTCGATATCTTGAAGGCCGGTCTTGAGGACAAATCCCTGCGGTTTCGCACATACAAGGACATGCAATCGTCGCTCACCGACTCCATCGAACGCATGGGCCAGTATCTCGGGGCCCTGGGGGTCATCGCCCTGATCATGGGCGGCATCGGCGTGGCCATGATCATCCGCACCTTCATGGCGCAAAAACTGGACACCATCGCCATCCTCAATTGTATGGGCGCTTCATCGCGAACCATTTTGAAAGTTTACTTATTACAATCTCTGCTCTTAGGGTTGATTGGAAGTTTGCTGGGCGTGAGCCTCGGTTACGCCGCCTTGTATCTGTTGCCTGAGAAACTCGCGGGTTTATTGAACATCGAATTTCAGCCGGGTTTTTACTGGTTACCTGCGGCGCAGTCATTGTGCCTGGGGATGCTGACCACTCTATTATTCTGCGCGTGGCCGTTGATCCTGGCGGTCAAGACGCGACCGCTCAGACTGTTTCGCCGCAACTTCGAAGAGGAGGAAATCGCACAGGGGAGCCGACGCGAACGCTGGACAGCTGGAATCACGATGATGACAGGATTGGCGCTGATCATTTTCTGGCAGGCGGAGTCGGTGAAACGCGGCGCAATATTTCTTCTCGCTCTGATCCTCGCGACGTTGATCCTGAGAGCGGTTGCACTCGGTTTATTAAAAATCCTGCGCAAAGTCCCGCCGCCCCAATCCATGACGCGCCGTTATGGGCTTTCCAATCTCTACCGCCCTAACAATCAGGCGGCTTCCATCATCACTTGTCTGGGGTTGGGCATCATGCTGGTGCTCACCGTTCGCCTGGTGCAGATGGACATGCTCTCGATGTTAAAATCCAATACCGAAATCAATCCGCCCAATTATTTTTACATCGACATCCAGTCGGATCAAACCGAACGCTTTACAAAAATTCTCGATCAAACCGCCCCCGAAGCCGAACGCGAATTGATTCCCTTGATTCGCTCGCGCTTGTACAGCGCCAATGGTAAAAAAACCGCCGACTGGCAATATAAGAACCGGAGCGAGGAAGAATGGTTCATCACCCGCAGTTTCGTGCTCACCCACATGAGCGGTCCGCCGCCAAAGGACAACAAGATCGTCGAAGGTAAATGGTGGAGCGAAAAAGAGGCTTCCATTCCCCAGGTTTCCGTTGAGGAGGACGCGGCCCAAAGGCTGGGGCTCACCATAGGGTCTGAACTCACCATAGAGATTCAAGGCATCCCGATCAGCGCCCCCGTCACCAGTATCCGCAAGGTGAACTGGCGCAACATGCGCACCAATTTTTATATGATATTTTCACCCGGTGCTCTGGATGGCGCGCCGATCACCTATGTCGCCACGGTAAATGTTTCGGAAGAAAAGGAACTTGCGCTTCAGCAGGCGGTGGTCGATCAATTGCCCAACGTCACGGCTTTAAGCACACGCGATATCGTCAACACCGTGGAATCGGTGGTCGGCAAATTAAAAACCCTGGTCGATTTCATGTCCGGGTTCAGCATATTGTCCGGGCTGATCATCCTTTCCGGATCGATCGCCTCCACCAAGTATCGACGGCTGAAAGAATCGGCCATTCTTAAAATTCTTGGAGCCCGCCGCCAGGCAGTGGCCAGCATCCTTGGAATCGAGTACGCAATTTTAGGCATTGTTTCCGGAATCATGGGTGCCGGGTTGTCCTGCCTGCTGGCATGGGGAGTCATGAAATACCTGGTCAAATCTGAGTGGCACCTCTATCCCTCCGTCCTGTTGTGGACGGTAGCTCTGAGCGTTCTGCTCACCACCGGGACCGGCATCCTGAGCAGTCTGGATGTCTTAAAAAACAAACCTTTTAAGACCCTTCGGCAAGCCGATGGCTGATTGGAATTTAAAAACCATTCAATCCGGGGCAATTCTCTTCACCCTGGGCCGGGCCGGGTGTAATATACTGGGATTTCCGGGACAAAAAATGGCCCGGACAAAACTCGACAACGAATAGGCGGCCCATGTCGCCCCCCATGTCAATGAACTCAAATGAAGTAAAACAAAAAATATTGAGACTCGGTAACATGGCGTTGCCGTTTATTTTCCTGGCTCTGTTTTTTCCCAACACCAGTTTAGCAGGTGTTATGGATATCGGCCCAAGAGCTGCCTATGAGGCGCCCACCTATGTCCCACCCCCGCCGCCGGAGTCAAAGATTCATTTGATCGATAATGGCGATGGGACACTAAGCGACGCGGACTCGAAATTGATATGGACGCACAAGGACAGTTACGCGCATTTGGGGAAATGTTTGAACTGGCATCAGGCGGTGGAGTATGTCAAGAATCTAAAAACGGGTGGACACGAAGATTGGCGACTGCCTGCTATTTTTGAGCTGGCCAAAATTTATGACAACACCAAGGAAAATAACATCAGCATGGATCATGACCCTGAAAATCCACTGGCTCTGGATGAAAAGTTCGCCGATGGCGCCGCTTACTGGTACTGGTCTTCGGATTACCACAAAACCAACCTGGAGGAATGTTGCACCCGAACTTTTTATTTCGTCACCGGAATGGCCCACACGCGCCGACTCACTATGTGCAAAAAGGGAGGCGTCCGCGCCGTCCGAAACACGAAATAAAATTACCTTCAAGCCCATCAACCAAATCCACCGTCAGCCAAGCCGTCTTCACTTGGCCTTTAAGGAATTATTCTTTAGAAAATTTGGTCGTCCTTTCCGTTAATTTATTGAAGTGTCGGATGATTTCGCCTTCCACCATATAAATGACATCCTCGGCGATGTTGGTCGCGTGATCGGCCACCCGCTCCAGATAACGGGAGGCGGAAAGTAGCTGGATCAAGCTGTTCAAATGCTCGGGGTTTTTTTTTATCTCGGCTTCAATCAGGGTAAAAACCTCCCGGTTCATCGCATCGACTTCATCGTCCGCCTGGCACACCTGCCGCGCAAGTTTCACGTCCTGATTGACCAGAGCATCCAGACTGCCCTTGAGCATGATTTGTGTTTTTTCGGCCATGTCCTGAAAATCGAAAGGAATATCCAACTTACTGTGCGTGGACAGATAAACCGCCCGCTCAGCGATGTTCACCGCCAGATCCCCGATTCTTTCCAGATCGTTATTGATTTTAAGGATGGAAATGATCAGCCGCAAGTCGTTGGCGACGGGCTGATGAAGTGCCAGGATCTTGAGACATTCCTCTTCAACAACCACTTCCATCTGATCAATTTCAAAATCGGAATCAATGACTTTTAAAGCCAGGACAGAGTCTCTTTGCGTCAGAGATCTCGCCGCTCGCTGAACGCTGGCCTCTACACTCGCCCCCAAAGACAGAATCTTTTCCTTGAGGTTTTCAATTTCCTTTTCCAGATGTTTGGGATGTCTTGCCATAATCATCGTCCTCTTTATTTATCCGAATCGTCCGGTAATATAATCTTCAGTTTCTTTTTTCTTCGGTTTGGTGAACATGCGGTCGGTGAGCCCAAACTCCATCAAATTCCCCAACAGCATGAACCCTGTAAAATCGGCGATTCGAGACGCCTGCTGCATGTTGTGGGTCACAATAACAATCGTATACTTCTCTTTCAGCTCGAAGGCTAACTCTTCGATCTTTGCTGTCGACAAAGGGTCCAGAGCGGAGCAGGGTTCATCCATCAAAAGAACCTCCGGTTCCACCGCTATGGCGCGGGCAATGCACAGACGCTGTTGTTGCCCGCCGGATAAAGCCAGGGCGCTTTCGTTCAGACGGTCTTTAACCTCATCCCACAAGGCCACCGATTTGAGACTTTTCTCAACAATTTCCGGCAACTTGGATTTGTCTTTGAGCCCGTGGATTCTTGGACCATACGCGACATTTTCAAAAATGGTTTTTGGAAACGGATTGAATTTTTGAAAAACCATACCCACTCGCTTGCGCAACAGGCTCACGTCTTCGGACTGTCGGTGAAGATCCAAACCTCCGATCCGAATGACTCCCTCCATTCTTGCGCCCTCCACCAGATCGTTCATGCGGTTGAGACAACGCAAAAGAGTCGATTTGCCGCAGCCGGAAGGACCGATAAAGGCGGTGACCTTATTTTTCGGGATGATCATGGAAACATCATTAAGCGCCCACTTTTCACCATAGTAGAAATTCAGATTTTCGATCTCCACCATTGGATGTTCCAAACCGGGCAATCGGGGCTTCCCGATTACCGTCCTTCCTTCAGTATCAATATTTTCAGAATTGGCGTTCGAGTCTTTCATGATTTCTTTTAGTTTTATTAAAGACATATTTTTCCGATTCCCTCATTATACACCGGATACCGCCAGATTTTTTCTCAGACGGTTGCGCAGTAAAATGGCTGAAAAATTTAGCAGTAAAATGATCACAATCAGCAATAACGTGGTGGTGAATACCATCGGGCGGGCCGCATCTACATTTGGCGACTGAAACCCGACATCGTAAATATGAAACCCCAGATGCATGAACTTTCGTTCCAGGTGGATAAATGGCCAGAGGCCATCCACGGGAAGGGAGGGAGCCAGTTTCACCACGCCGGTGACCATGAGCGGCGCCACTTCCCCCGCCGCACGGGCCATCGCCAGGATCAATCCCGTGAGGATCGAAGGCATGACGGCGGGCAACACCACGCGCCAGGTCGTTTCAAACTTAGTCGCCCCCAGGGCCAAAGACGCTTCCCGAATTCCGTTTGAAACCGAGGCCAAACCCTCTTCCGTCGAAACGATCACAACCGGAACCGTCAGCAGGGCCATGGTCAAAGAGGCCCATAAAATGCCCCCCGTACCGAAGGTGGGTGTGGGTAGAGATTCGGAAAAGAAAAAACTGTCGATGGACCCACCCAAAAAATAGATAAAAAATCCGACTCCAAACACTCCAAAAACAATGGACGGAACCCCTGCCAGATTATTCACGGCAATGCGCACCGCGCTGACCATGGGACCCTGCTTTGCATATTCCCGCAAATAAAACGCCGCCAGCACACCCAGTGGAGTGGCTATCAAACTCATGACCAGGACCATCATAACTGTCCCAAAAATTGCCGGAAACACGCCTCCCTCGGTATTCGCCTCCCTGGGCTCATCGAGCACAAACTCCCACATCTTCGAGCTAAAAAATTCTATATTATCCAGCCATCCAAACGTATTCGGAGCATAAACACGGATGACCAGTGAAAGTGGAATGACCTTTTCGATGCCGCCCGCGGTCTTAAAAACAACTTCGGCCGTTTGGCTTTTTCTCAATTGATTTAAAGTGGCTTCCAGTTCCTGGTATTGTTCTTGAAACTCTTTTTCTTTGGCCTTCAGGTGATCTACTTTTTTCCCACTGGTGACCCCTTTTAACGCCAGGATTTTCAAGTCGAGACGGTTTTGTTCCAGGGAATGGTTGATGGCGCCGATATCCTTCCGGGCTACCTTCTTGATCTTTTTGTAAATATTCGTGGCAGCGGGCAGAAGCTCCCGAATCGCGGTCATGCCTTTTTCCGGTCCCGCAGCGATAATTTTACCCTGGTCCCGTACTTCCTTAATGTACCCGTAAAAATTGCCCCATTCCCTTCTTTCCACCACCACCGAATCATCAGATTTTTGCGTGGATTGAATCGCATCTTCGTCGATCCACAAAAAATCCGCCCCGCCAATATCACGATTTCCCTGCTTGACCTGAATCCTGTGTTTTGGAAGTGCTTCTGGATTATCCGGCTTGGGGATGGCTTCGCGCCCGGTCACCTCTCCTAAAATGGTGCGCCCGTCCTGCAAATAAAAGCTGACCGTTTCGCGTGGCCAGAAAAATTGTGCGGCGTTGAAAAAAATAGCGAACAACAAACCCGCCACCAAAATCAAGGAGAAAGCCAGGCCCGCGCCCGACAACCAGATAAACACATCGCCTTTTCGCCAGACTTTTTTGAAGGCAGTCATCATAGGACGCGATACCTCTTTCTCAATCGCAATCGCACCAATTCCGCAACCGTATTGATTAAAAATGTCAGGACAAACAGCAAAAACGCCGCCAGAAATAGAAGTCTGAAAAGAGTTCCGCCCTCTGGCGCTTCCGGTAGCTCCACGGCAATGTTGGCGGACAAGGCCCGAAACCCGTTAAACATGCTCCATTCCATGATGGGAGTATTCCCTGTGGCCATGAGCACGATCATGGTTTCCCCGACTGCACGTCCAAAACCGATCATCACCGCTGAAAATATCCCAGGGCTGGCTGTCGGAAGAATCACCTGCAATGCTGTTTGCCAGGGCGTGGCACCCAATGCAAGGGAGGAGGCTCGCAAATGTTCGGGAACATTGGATAGTGAGTCTTCAGTGATGGTGAATATGATGGGAATGACGGCAAACCCCATCGCCAGCCCCACCACCAGTGCGTTTCTCTGGTCATAGGTCACACTAAAAACTTCGTTCAGCCAGGTGTGGTAATCTCCAAACAAAAATTGCGCCTCTACGACTTGACCGATGTAAAAGGACAGCAGGCCACCGAAAAAAGTTAATGGAACCAGCAAAGTAATTTCCCGCCCGATGGGGATTTTACTTTTGAGCTTGTCTGACACTTCATAAAACAAAAGAGCCACCAGAACGATTCCCGCGACCACAACCGGCATGAGGATGACCCCAGGCAATAACCGCTCCACTTCGGGCGCGATCAATAAGGCGGCGAAAAAACCCAGCACCACGCTCGGCAGCGCCGCCATGAGTTCGATGGTCGGCTTCACGATGCCCTTGAGCCGGCGATGCATGAATTGCGACGTATAAAAAGCCCCTAAAATGGCAAGCGGGACCGCAAACAACATGGCGTATAGAGTTCCCTTTAACGTACCGAAGATCAGGGGAACCAGGCTTAATTTTGATTCAAAGGCATCCGACCCCCCCGTTGATTGCCACACATACTCGGGATCTTCATAGCCTTCATACCAAATTTTTCCAAAAATAGATTTGAGCGTGATTTGCGGATACGGGTTGTTCAGGGTCCAGTTAAAAATAGTTCCCTCTGAACCCACCGCTAAAATGCCATCCGCTTTGCGAGACAATGCCAACGCTATAAAAGGCGACCCTGTTGGGTTCGGGAGAGTCAATTGGGTTTCGCCGGTGGTCCCGTAATGGACCCGGATTTCATTTCCCGTTCCTGTTAGAAAACCTTTGGTTCTCAGCGATGAGGCGAATAATGTCGTCGGTTCCGAGTGTGGGTCAAAATCATAAATCTTACGTAAGCGGGTCTTTTCGCCTTTAACCTTCAACCATTGCAAGGAGCTGACTCCCCCCTCGGAATCCCCTACGATCAACGTGTAATCGCCTAAAATAAAATTCATGTCGGTGACCGCCACATCAGAGCCGCGAGTCGCCGCCATAGTTTCGATTGTGCTTGCGTCATCCTCTTCCATGCTGGCTCGAAGGATCTGCCCTGATGTTGTTCCAACAAAAAGAGCATCCTCTATCGAGTGGAAAACCATCGCGGAAATTTCCCCCTTAACCGGAAAGGCCAGAGATTCCAGTGTGGTTTCCTTTTTCGTTGTTCCCATCATGGTCCGGCGCTCTTCGATTCTTGCCACAGCAATTTTCCCGGAACCTGCAACCGCCGCAATGGAATAGCCATTTTCAGATCGGACATGCACCAGTTGTTCGATGGGTTGTCCGTCTTCTCGTATCAACAGGGGCTCAAGAGGCTTTAGCCCTGGTTCAACAGTACGGGAGTCCCCTGAATAAATAGTTTCAAATTCCACCTGCACCGGCAATACGCTTCCATCGGAAAGCCCTAAAACCAAAAACCCGTCAACGGAAGAAGAAACCGCCGTCACCCGGGCATTGGATAATTCGGAAAGTGAAATGGCAGGAAGCGGTTTTTTATTTTCCAGAGAATAAAAATGAATCCCCGATTCGTTGACGATGTAGGCCACTTCCCGGTACTCATCGACACCCACAGCCTGAGGGGCAGATTTCTCCTGCGTGGCCAGAGTTCCCTCCAGCACAATGGTGGGCGGCGTGAACAGGGGATAAAATTCCGCAACGATGACAAAAAGGATGGCGAGAATGCAACCTATAATGGTCCATCCTCCCAGGGTCACAAGATACCTCGCCAGACGATCCGCAAAGAGACGTTTCTTGAGTCCCCCTCTCAAAAATAAACCCCGGTCCGCAGTATCAGACAACGGACCAGGGTCGATGGTGATTTCCTTACTGTTCATTATTTTAGTTGGTCATTCCTGCTGAGCCTGCGATCACTTTCAGATCTTCTTCAGCGACTGCGTTGGCAATGGGGAAATACCCGCCTTTAACAACCACTTCCTGACCTTCTTTCGAAAGAACCATTTTCAGGAACTCGAGGGTCAAAGGGTCCAGAGGTTTTCCAGGGGCTTTATTCACATAGACATAAAGGAACCGGGCCAGCGGATAGTCTCCAGCGAGGGCATTTGCCGCTGTGGGTTCAACATAGCGGGAACCCTTTTCGGCCAATGGTAATGCCCGGACACCAGCGGTTTTATAGCCGATGCCGCTATAGCCCATCGCGAACCGGTCAACACTCACGCTTTGCACGACAGACGCGGAGCCGGGTTGTTCTTTCACTTCATCCCGGTAATCGCCTTTTTTGAGAACCAGTTCCTTGAAGAAACCATAGGTCCCGGATGCGGAATTGCGCCCATACAGACTGATGGATCGATTGGCCCAGTCACCCGTCAAACCAAGCTGTCCCCAGGTCTTGAGGCCGTCCAAACCCCGGCGGGCGGACTTGGAAAATGCCGCGTCCACCTCGGCAAGGTTCATGCCTTTAATGGGGTTGTCTTTGTTGACAAAAACTGCCAAAGCATCCACTGCAACTCGCACCGGAGTCGGTTTGTAGCCGAATTTCTTTTCGAATACGTCAATCTCCTTGCCCTTCATCGCCCTGGACATGGGCCCCAACTGGGCGGTGGCGGAGATCAAGGCTGGTGGAGCCGTCGAGGAGCCCTTGCCTTCCACCTGAATGTTCACGTTGGGATAGAATTCCTTGAATTTTTCCGTCCAGAAGGTCATGAGATTATTAAGGGTATCCGAACCTACGCTGTCCAGATTGCCGCTGACTCCCTGCGATTTCCCATAAGCCTTCAAGGCGGGATCTACTTTTATGGCCTCCGCCCACGCCGAACCAGTTGAAAAACCGGCTATTACGAGGGAGAGCGTTAACGCTTGAGCCACCTGTCTTAGTTTCATTTTTTTGTCCTTTTTTTGATTATTAGTGTGCCGAACTTATGTTAGGGTTTTGTTAGATTCATGTTAGAAACCCTTGAAACAACGAGTCTGAGATCCTTTATTAACTTGAAAAAGAAGCCGGGGGACATCCGAGATTGAATCCCCCCCGACCTGAAATCACCTTTGGAGGAAGGTAATCAAAAAAAATTTATCGTTCCCTTTGCCTGATCGTTTCTCTTCTCACAGGGGTCCGTGTTTTTTTAATCTCTCGGAAATAATAAAAGACCCGTATGAGGAAATGATTAGCGGAGGATGAGAAGTGCGTGATTTCAGAAAAATCAGTAAAAGGCGTATTACAGCTGCATGATCGCGGAGGAATTTTGCGGGAAGGAAGATCTAAAAATTAACTTGAAAGCGGAATTAGTAGATGTGCAAATCTCCCCGGTCCACAGCCGGTGCTCCGGTGATGTCGGCGTGCACGTAATTGAACATGATGCGGGTGTGAGGGTTCAGATACCAGTTGAGGCCGGCGGTGACGTCCTTCTCCTTCCCTCCGGCGATGCCGCCGTCATTGAGGTCGATGGTGGAAAACCGTAAGGCCATCTCTAAGGCCCCCAACCCACGGCCTTCCAGAAAATTTTTCCGTGGCTAGACCCGAGTAAACGCTCCGCGGTTATATTTTCGGTGCTCGCCAGTGAGGAAATAACTGACCATCACATAGCCTCCATTAAAATTTACACTCGAGTTACCGGACGGACGACTCACTTTGACGAGGGTGTATTCTCCCTGAATGCTGAACGAATTAAAAACTGCCGCGGCCTCCCAGCCGAATAGGTGTGCCTGTTCGGCAGAAAAGGCTCCCGTATCCACAAAGTTAACGGCCGTGAGATTTGATTCCGGCTTGGAGTCAAACTGGAGCGTGGACTCGTTGGATTCACTGAAACTGTATCCAAACCCGATATGAACCAGCTTCCTGCCTTTTTCCAGTTTTACGGGAACTGCCGTCAGCCGGGAAGTTATGCTGTAGCCGTCGTCGCTTTGAATCCGGGGCGGGTTTTCTCCTGTAGGCCGAAAAACCCCAATAGCCCAGGTGGCACGGTCTTTAAGAATGGAATCATAAAATGACGCGCCGATATTTCGAAGCGGAGCAAACGCAAGCATTAAAGAATCTTCCATGAAGGTGTCGAAATTGGAACTGGTGAAAACTTCAAGCGAAAAGGGTTCAAAAAAATGTCCCACCTGGAAATTCCCCACGAAGGGAAGTTTGGTGAGCCCCAGGTAGACATGCTTGAAAGCGGTTTGACCGACAAAATCATACTCGGCCTTGAACTTGACCCGGTTATAAAGAAGCCCCGATATAAAAAACCGGGCGCGGCGGAATTCCGCACCGCTGGCAGGTTCACTGAAGTTGGATTGAAAGGTTTCATCCGCGCTATAAAAATCATAATCCGTGTGCAGACGGCCGCCAATCATGTATTTGAATTTCTCATCGGGAGAAATAAACACAAGTCCATTTCTAAAATAGACTCGCATCTCATCATCCCTTTCCCGCAATTGCTTTTCGACCGCTTGAAGACGGCGCTCCGTGTCATCCGGGTCTGCCCATCCGCTCACAGGCAAAAACCCCGCTGCCAGGAAAAAAAAGATCAAAGCATAAACTGGTCTAGCGATTTTCATCGAACTGTTTTTTCCCTCATTGTGTGGAATCATCTTCCCACTCGTGCACCGTTTTGATCGCCTTGATATGAGCATAAACTTTCTGGCCAACAGCGATATTCAATCGGGCCAGTGATTTTCGCGTGATGGTGGCGAGAATCGGCTGACCCACATCCAGCTTGATATCGACGGAATAACGGCTTGCATCGAGAGCCCCCACCTCCATCACTTTGGCTTCCAGTATATTGAGGACACTGGTCTGGTTGTTGGGCTGGGAGGTCACGACGCTGACATCGTTGGAATGAATGTGAAGCCTAATCGCTTGCCCCACCTCGGCTAATTGCCTGGGAACATACAACTGGTGACCCATGAATTGCAAACGGGTCAGGCCAAACTCCGGCTCGTGATCCGCCACGGTCGTATCGAGAACCGCTCCCACCGCTTTTGGGTCGATATGGTTGCGAAGCTCCAGTTGGGAGAATACTTCATCGACAGGCCCCTGAGCAACCACCTTTCCCTGTTTCAAAAGCACCATGGTATCCACCAACTGCAAAATTTCACCGAGGGAATGACTGACGTAAACGATGGGAATTTGCCATTTTGTCTGCAGGCGCCGAATATAAGGCAACAGCTCGCGTTTGCGCTGAGTGTCAAGAGACGCCAGCGGTTCATCCATGAGGAGCAGTTTGGGGCTGGTGAGCAGCGCACGGCCAATCGCCACACGCTGGCCCTCGCCTCCGGAAAGAAAGTTGGGTCTGCGGTCCAGCAGATGGGCGATGTCCAGAACATCCACCACCTCGTCCAAAAAAATTCGCCGCTCCGGCGAAGGAATTCGTTTGAATCCGTAAAGCAGATTGGATCGTACACTCAAATGCGGGAACAGACGCGGCTCCTGAAATACAAGTCCGATCGAACGCTTGTGAACGGGGACGAATATTCCCTGCGCTTCGTCCTGCCAGACAGTGTCTCCAAATTTCAGGGTTCCGGTGGGCGAGCGTTCCAACCCCGCGAGACAGCGAAGCAGAGTGGTTTTCCCGGACCCAGAGGGACCGAACAAAACCGTCACGCCCTCGTCAGGAAGTTCCAGCCGGGTCTGCAAATGAAAACCGGGAAAGCGCACGTCGAAATTTGCGGATAAGTTACTCATGTGACGTGAATGGGAAGTCGCCGGTTGATGGTGTAGACGATCAACAACACCAGAAAAGAAAATACCAGCAAACCGCCAGACAGGATATGAGCCTGGGTGTAATCCATCACTTCCACGCGCTCATAAATGTCGATGGAAATGACTTTGGTTTTTCCGGGAATGCTGCCGCCAACCATCAACACCACGCCAAACTCCCCCAGAGTATGAGCGAATCCCAATACAGTGGCGGTGATGAATCCTCGCAACCCCAGAGGACAGATGACGGTCAAAAAAGCATCCCATTTGGAAGCGCGTAACGACCCCGCCGCCTCCAGAGGGAGTTTCCCCACCGCTTCAAATGATGAGTGTAATGGTTGCACCACAAAGGGAAGCGAGTACAGGGTGGAGGCGATCACCAGTCCCGTGAATGAGAAGGAAAGCGCTGAACCCGTTAATGACTTTACGGGTCCGCCGATTAAGCCGTTGGGGCCGAGGGCTATCAAAAGATAAAACCCCAATACCGTCGGCGGCAACACCAGCGGCAAAGCCACCGTAGCCTCCACATAGGTTCTGAGCCGGGAGCGGGTATGCGCCAGCCACCAGGCAATCGGCGTTCCCACCAGAAGCAGTAACACCACGGTGACGCTGGCCAGTTTCAGGGTCAATAAAATGGGACCGAGATCTATATTTGAAAATTCCATGAACCGATTTCCTTAAGGGCACCTCTAAAAATTGACTAAATGCTCCTAATCGTCAATTTAAGGAGATGGTTTTATTTTAGTGGGACAGGCGACCTGCCCTTAAATTTAAGGATAGGTCGCCCGTGCCACTGATACAAGAAATCCTTGTACAATGTTCGATTTCCTGTAATAAACTAATTTTTAGAGATGCCTTTAATTTAATTGATAGCCATAATCTATAATTATTTTCCGGGCGGTTGCGCCGCGGATGAAATCCAGCAAGGCGATGGCGGCGGGATTGCCTGCGCCGCGTTTCAATAGCACCAGATCCTGCGCAATCGGGTCGTGAAGATCGGTCGGAACGTCCCAGCGACTGCCCTTAAATTTATTTTTCGGGTCCAGAACCTGAGACAACGCCACAAACCCCAACTCCGCATTGCCGGTGGCGACAAACTGAAACGTCTGGCCGATATTTTCTCCCTGCACCACTTTGCCCTGAAGTTGATCCCAGACTCCGAGTTTTTTAAGCGTCTCAAAAGCCGCCCGGCCATAAGGAGCGCCTTTTGGATTGGCCATCGCCAGGAAATTAAAATTTTTATTTTGAAAAATTTTTGCTCCTTCCCCATTAATTTGGCGAGGATCCCGGCTCCATAACGTGAGTTGACCGATCGCATAAGTGAAGCGGGAACCGGGAACCGCAAACCCTTCTTCCTCCAACAAGCGCGGACGCAAATCGTCCGCGGCCAGCAACAGGTCAAACGGAGCGCCGTTTTTGATCTGGACATAAAGCTTGCCCGTAGAACCCGGAATCACCACCACACGGTGACCGGTCTCCTGCTCAAAGTGACGTGCAATCGCTTTCAGCGGATTGATAAAATTGGACGCCACCGCCACATGGACTTCTCCCGCCTGGGCGGAAGTATAAACACCACTGAGTGGGAATATCATTATTATGAATAAAACAAAACGCATACACCCTCGCAAACTAATAAGTCAGTTTTAAACGTTATGTATATAAAAGCATAACGAAATCCAGGGCCATATTCAACAAAATATAACGAAATGTCAATAAAAATGGCTTGGCTGAGGATAAATCAGGAAGCGAGTAAAGCCTTATAAATAAATACTAAGGTGTCAAAAACCTCACTTGCGAACAAATAGAATATGCCGAAATTAGCGAGGAAACAAAATTCCCGGATTACTTAAAAGTCACATGGGCCGACGAAGATACTTTTACCTGCGAAATGGTGAAAAAGGATGAAGAACCGGAAAGCTAGGAATGGTAGAAAAAGCTAGTTTCAAGAGGTCTCGGATTGGAACGGGGAATTCAAGTGTCCTTTCTCAGAAAAAATCCTACCTATGATCCCACGATTTTTAATTTTAAACGCACCCCTCTTAAAATCCCCCTAACCCCTGTGATATTTAACATTAGCTCTCATGCCCGGCACGGGTACTTTACAAAGGGGGAATAAAGAGGCTCCCCCTTCCATGAAGGGGGCGGGGGGGGATTTGTAAAAATACCCATTCGGACAGGATACTACGATTCAACCAAAAAACGATTGCTCAAATAAGACCGACCGAGGGTTCTTAAGGGCACCTCTAAAAATTGACTAAATGTTCTTATATCGTCAATTCAAAGAAGTGTCTTTGTTATAGTGGGACAGGCTTTCCAGCCTGTCCGCACGGGCTGGAAAGGCGGAATTAAATTCCGCACTTCCGCATAAAATTTAAGGATAGGTCGCCCGTGCCACTGATTTAAGAAACTCTTTACAATGTTCAATTCCCTTTTAAAAACTAATTTTTAGAGGTGCCCTTAAATTTTCGGAAGAGTGATTGAGAAGGTACTGCCCTTGCCCAGGGTGCTGTCGGCTTTGACGGAACCTTTGTGGACCTGGGCGATATGTTTGACGATGGCGAGGCCGAGGCCCGTGCCTCCCAGATCCCGGCTGCGGGCCTGATCGACCCGGTAAAATCTCTCGAACAGACGCGGCAAATGGTCTTTACCGATGCCATTCCCAAAATCGCGAACCCGGATGACGATCGTATTATCTTGTTGTTCGCCCACAACCTCCACCCGTTTTTCTTGTCCGCTGTATTTCACGGCGTTGTCCACCAGGTTGACAACCGCCTGCTCGATCAGTTGCCGATTGATTTTTATCTTAATATTATCAGCGCAGAGCAAATCGATGGTTGCACTCTGCTGGGCGGCGCGGTTGGAACAAGCCTGAATCGCGGACTGCAACACATTATTTAATTCCACTTCTTCCATTTGCAGGACAAAATGATCGGGGTCCTGCTCCAGCTTGGACAGGCTGAGCAGGTCGTCAATAATGGCATTCAACCGATCCACCTGCCTTCCAATAATATCCAGAAACCGCAGGGCGTCTTTTTGATTGTTGATCGCCCCTTTCATGAGAGTATCCACAAACCCCTTGATGGCCGTGATCGGGGTCTTGATTTCATGCGAGACATTGGCGACAAAATCGCGGCGCATATTCTCCAGCCGCCGGAGCCTCGTCACGTCATTCAATACAATCAACGCGCCGATTCTATTGTCACTGGCGTCCTTCAAGACCGTTCCACGCGCTTGCAGATTCCGCTCCTGGGGGCCTTGTAAAACAAAATCCGTCTCCACCACTTCCCGGCTGTTCAGGGCTTTTTTCACAAACTTCTGAAGCTCGTTATTGCGGACCAACTCTTGAACGCTTTTCCTCCTAAAATTCTTAATATCGACACCAATCAATTGCGCCGCCGCCTGGTTCATACTGATAAAGCGCTCTGCCACATCCACGGAGAACACCCCCTCGACCATACTGAAGAGTACCGCTTCGCGTTCGTTGCGCTCCTCGGTAATACCGCGGATGCGGTAGTCCAGCTGTCGGGCCATTTGGTTGAGAGCTTCTCCCAACCCGGCAATCTCCAAAGAGCCGGAAACCGGAATTTTTCCGGGAACGCCTCCTCGGGCGAATTCTTCCGCCGCCTTTTTCATCAATTCCAAGGGCCGGCTGATTCGCCGTGAAACGCCGAGGCTGACGATCGCGGCAAACAGAGCCACGGCCAATGCTCCCCAGGCAATTTTGATCTCGATCGACCGGAGTGCGTTATCTATAAAGGTGATCGAAAGAGAGGTTCGCACCACGCCAATAATCTTCCCCTCACTCTTGACCGGGATGGCCAGGTACATCATCTTTTTCTGGAGGGTATGACTGAAACGAACCGACACGCCTCTGTTACCAGAAAGAGATTCCTTAATTTCCGGACGGTCTCCGTGGTTATCCATACGCGCCGGGTCTTCGTGGGAATCGCCAAGCACCTCGCCTGTGGGTTGAATCAGGGTCACGCGCATGGAAGCACTCTTGCCCACTTCCTTGCTCAGGGAATCGAGCCGCGATTTATCTTTTTCGGAAAATTGGTCTGCAACCAGGCGTTCCACCAGCCGGGCCCGAACTTCGAGATCCATCGAGGTCCGATCGTAATAAAATTCTTGCAGAGAACTCAGCGCATACCACCCGATGGAAATCAAAGCCAACAGGGTGATCAGCAGATAGGTTGGATAAAGCTGCCACAAGAGCCTTTTTTTGACCATAACTATTCCTTGAACCGGTAACCCACTCCGCGAACGGTTTCGATGCGTCCCGCCGCGGATGCCAGTTTTTTACGCAACCCCACCACCTGAAAATCCACCGAACGCTCGGTGACTGCATAATCATCTCCCCTTACGGCTTCCACGATCTGATAGCGGGTGAACACCCACCCAGGCCGGCCCGCAAGAAACTGGAGAATACTGAATTCGGTGAAGGTCAAAGAAATGGGTTGTCCATTCACCAGCACCTCATGGCGACCGGGATGGATTTCCAGTTCAGGAAATCGCAAGACTTCTTCCTCTTTGGGAGGACCGTTTTTGCCTCTCCTGAGAACGGCACGCACCCGGGTCACAAATACTTTCAGGTTGAAAGGCTTGGTCACATAATCATCGGCGCCAAGCTCCAGGCCGGCAACAATGTCCGATTCATCTCCCTTGGCGGTGAGCATGATGATGGGGATATGCGCCGTCGTCGCATCCTGCTTCATCCTTCGGCAGACTTCCAATCCATCGACTCCGGGTAACATCAAATCCAGCACCATCAGATCGGGAAGCTGTGACCTTGCGGTTTTCAAGGCATCCTCCCCGGAACCCACACAGGTGACGTTATACAATTCGCTGGCAAGATTGTAACGGATCAGCTCTTGAATGTCCTTTTCGTCCTCGACAACCAAAATGTTTTCTCTAGACATAACCGGCTCTATTTGCTCGTTGGTTTTATGAAAGCGTTCAGGCTTTTGCAATGACTTCATAAGACAGTGCTTCAATGAGAAACATGTTAGCACTAAATGAGATTAATATCAGATCTCTCATATCAACACTTTCATTATAATGAAAAATCTCTTTATAATCATTTAAAGTCTAAAGTTTCAATAATTTCAGCCGATCTAATGATTGGGTTATTGTTTGCAAAAAATACCTTGTAGCCAGAAGTCACATAACTCTCCAAACATCGGCGTCATTGGTACCGGCTCCTCATGAAAACAGAAATCATTCAAACCCAGACGGTTCTTCAAACCGTTAGCGGCAAATCCTGCAAAGATTGCGACGAGGAAGAAGCGCAAAAAAAGCTTCTGGAGCAGAGGCTAACAGAAGAAGACCGAGTCTCTCTTTCCGGTGTCTCACCGCTTGCGGCAAGGCTCGCTTCCCATACCTCTGAAGGTGGGCTGGAAAATAACGGCGAAGGTGAAAATAGCGGAACGAAAAATCAGGTTACCCCGCGCACCGAAGCGGACCTTTCTCAAGAAGAAAGGCAGGCTCTGACCGAACTCAAAACCCGCGATCGGGAAGTGCGGGCTCACGAACAGGCGCATCTGGCCGCCGCCGGACCGTACGCCAAAGGCCCGCCATCCTTCGAATTTCAAACCGGCCCCGACGGCAAACCTTATGCTGTGGGTGGAGAAGTTCGGATCGACACGTCTGAAGTCTCTGGAAACCCCCAGGCCACGCTCACCAAGGCGCAGACCATCAAACGCGCCGCCACGGCTCCCGCGAATCCTTCCGCGCAGGATAGGCAAGTGGCCGCCCAGGCATCCCGTATGGAAGCCGAAGCCCGCAAGGAAATTCGCGAACAACGGACCGAAGAAACTGAATCGACAACTCCTGCATCAGGCGCCGGGGCAACCACGCCCATAAAAGAGGCTCAGCAAACTTCCGAAACGTCACGACCTGCCAAGCCTAACTCCCGAATTCAGAATATCTTTGAAAATTTCTCTGACACCACGGGAAAAGGCAATCTTCTCGATATCGTTTCCTGAAGAAATTCACTCAATGGTTCCCTGGACATCATTGAAAACAAAAAAAGGGCTTACGGTCAAAACCGTAAACCCTGTTTCTAATAAAATGGCGGGGCCGACGAGACTCGAACTCGCGACCTCCGGCGTGACAGGCCGGCGTTCTAACCAACTGAACTACGACCCCGCAATTTTATTCTTTATTATCTGATCGTGATAAATAATACCAGAATTCTTTCTAATACTATCTAAAGAACTCGAACAATCTTTGATCTTCCTTTGGTTTTGGCGACCCCTTTGCCTGCTATGCAAAATAAGTGCGCCTGGACCAAAAGGTCAAAATGGTGGGCGAAACAGGGCTCGAACCTGTGACCCTCGGCTTGTAAGGCCGATGCTCTCCCAGCTGAGCTATTCGCCCATTATGAAATTTCCCGCAACATCAAGTTGCCAAAACAGAAACAGGAAGGGGGAAGTATAGTAACGTGTTATTTTTCTGTCAAGAAAATTCATCGACCTGCCCAATTCTCTATATGTTTTAAACCAAAATTGTCAGATAACACTATAAATGATTGACACCTATTTTCCATCAATATATGATGATCGCCAAGGAAGTTCTTTTCTCGATTCTGCGCCAATCACATTTCACGTTTTATTTTTTCCCGGGGTACCCCCCCCCTCTTTTCCAAGAGTGATGATAACAGACATGAGAAAAAAAATTTTATCCTTTCTGGAAACCCTTCCGGTCAAGGAACTCAAACAGTTCAGACGGGTCCTGGACCAAATTATCCAGAACAAACTCAATACCGAATTGAGGAGAAGAAGCGGCCAGCGAGCCAAGGTGAGAATCTCCGCGACAGCTAACATAGAAAGAGAGTCGGAGTTTTTTCACAAGGAACATCGAATCACAATCCGCGATTTATCTACCAGCGGGCTGCTCTTCACAACGGAAGCCCCGATCATCAATAACGATATTCTGGCTGTCACATTTCGCTCCCCCTCCAACGGAGAACAACGAAGCATCAATTGTCAGGCGGTTCGCGTAAAAGAGAACCATCAGCATTCTCATTGGGAATACGAGGTCGGAGCCAAATCTGTGGACAGACAAGTTGTGCGTGCCTATAGAGAAATGCTTAAAAAACCGTGGTAGATTTTAAATTTCTTTTTCAATAAACTCTCCCTCAATCACAGTTCTCTCTTGATCGGGGACCAGGAACTCAACCCTAAAATATTATGGCCATTTCCAATATCTTTTCGCACTTGGTCGAGCTGACCAGCAACGTTACAAACGCTTACACAACGGCTTTGTATTCCGCGAATCGTAAAGAGGAAACTTTTTCTCTGCGGGAACATTTTTCCTTAAACCCGAATCTCACCCTTAAAGCAAAAATCCCGTTCACTCACGGCCCCATCCACAAGGCCATTAAAAGTAAAATGCCGATGGTCATCGATCACTTCGATACCGAAGCCGACGAACTGGATATTTTTAATAGCACTGAGAATTTGAAAAGCTTTCTTATCGTCCCCGTCATTCATGATGATATTGAGGGGGTGCTGGTGATAGCCACAAAAGATGCTTACAGCTTTTCCCCCAAGCTGCAAAAAATCGTCAGTGGATTTGCGGAACAAATCGCATGGCACCTGTTTCAGGAAAGACCGTCGCCCGCCGAGGGGAACAAAGCGTGCTTTCCATACGGACAATGAACACCTATTTACGATTCCTTGCCGACTCACAGGACCAGGCCGCGATTGCCAGACGTCTGATCGAAATCCCTCCGTCCATCCTGATTTGCGACGCCCTCGCCGTCATCTGGTTCAACGGCAATAGTTTTGGGAAAGTTCAAGAGCATCGAGGGTTTCAGGAAGACCCTTCACATTACACCGTGGTTCAAGGAGCTGGAATTATCGGCGCCTGCGCCCAAAGCTCCACTCCTATTATATCAACTGCCTTCGACAACAACCTGATGACTTTGTTTTCTGACCAGGAAAAAACAGAGCCTTTCAAGTCCGTCGCCGCAGTACCCCTCCAGCAAAATAACCGTTTACTGGGCGTGCTGGTTTGCGCCTCTTTGACCCCTGACGGATTGTCGCAACCGGAACTGGATACCCTGTCCATGATCGCCTCGGCAGCTGCGACTTCTCAGGTTTTCACCGAAAAGAAGAGCGCACCGGACAATGATAAAAACCGCGACCCGATCACCGGTGTTTACAATCATCGGTTTTTGATCCACCGCCAGCAGGCAATCTCCGAGAAAATTTTTGATGGAACGTTGCCAGTGCATTTCCTGTCCGTGCAATTGACCAATTTGCCCTCAATTTATGAAACCCATGGGATCCAACTTGGCGATTCCCTGTTACGGGGCATGGTTTCTTTATTTACCAAAAGGATTCCATCACCAAAAAATATATTTAAATATTCCGACAACTCATTTCTGATCATGATATTGAAGAGAAACCGTGAAGAAGTGGATTCTATCGAGTCTCATCTAAGAGATATATTCGACAACAAACCTTTATCGATCAACGGCACCTCCTTACAGGTACACACCGAATGGGGTCTTGCTTCCTACCCGGATGAGGGAAAAAACCTCCTCGACATCATCAGTCTTGCGTGGGTCCGAACCTCTCAACAACTGAAAGTGACAATATAAATGGTTAATTTTATGAATAGAGTTTTTGGCTGGTTTTCGTCCGATCTGGCCATGGACCTTGGAACCGCCAATACCCTGATTTACGCCAAAGGCCGTGGCATTGTCCTTGATGAACCTTCTATCGTAGCTGTTGACACCCGAAACGGGGGAGTGGAAGCCGTGGGTCTAAAGGCCAAACAAATGCACGGCAGAACCCACGCCCGCCTGGAAACCATCCGGCCCATGAAAGATGGAGTGATCGCCGACTTCGACATCACCAATACCATGATCAGTTATTTCATCAAAAAGGTGTTGAAAAATCACCGGTTCATCAAGCCCAGAATGGTTGTGGGAATTCCCTCGTGCATCACCCAGGTGGAAAAAAAGGCCGTGATCGACGCGTCCATCATGGCCGGGGTGCGCGAGGTCCATCTGGTGGAAGAACCCATGGCCGCCGCTATCGGCGTTGGCATTCCGGCCCAAAAACCCGAAGGCAATATGGTGATCGATATCGGCGGTGGCACAACCGACGTGGCTGTCGTCTCCCTTTCAGCTATCGCTTATGGAGAATCGGTCCGCCTGGCCGGTGACGAAATCGACGAGGCGATCGTGCGCTATATGCGGCTCAACCATCACCTGAATATCGGCGTTTTTGAAGGCGAGCGTGTAAAAATACAGGTCGGAAGCGCGTATCCCCTCCTGGAAAAACTGACCACGGAAGTCAAAGGACTCAATGTAAAAACCGGGGTTCCCATGTCCATTGTTATTGATGACGAAGAAATCCGTGAAGCGATGAAAGAGCCTCTGGCCACCATCATTGCCGTCGTGCTCCGGGCTCTGGAAAAGGTTCCGCCTGAATTGTCCGCGGATATCCATTCAAACGGCATCTACCTGACGGGCGGCGGCGCTCTCATCCGGGGACTGGACAAACTGGTCGAAGAAAAAACCACCCTCAAGGTTTATACTCCGGAAGACCCTCTGCTAAGCATCTGCAAAGGCGCCGGCGCCATCCTGGATAATTTTTACGAAATGAAAAAAGTTTGCATCAATTGATGCCAATTAGAGTAAAATAGCGGCATCCAATGGGAAATCAAAGCGACAAAACTTGCCAGGAATGTGGTGTCACAGTGGATCACCTGCCCACCCTGGTGGAATTTGAGGAACAGGAAATTTTTTTATTCGATCCTGTGTTCTGCAAAAAATGTCTTTTGGATTTATGCCAGAAGCATTCCGAGGTGTGCCAGAACTGCGGAGGGTTGATTCCCCCGTACACTCAGGTCGGCGTTCTCAAGGGTGATAAAGGGCAAAAACAGTTTGTGCACATGAATACATCCTGTTCCACGGTAGGCAGTGCTTTTTACGGTTACCTGGGTAAGGGCAACCTTCATCATTTCATCGAAATAGAAGCATGTTAGAAATTCAATTTGAAAACCAGAGAAGAACCATCAAGGTAGAAGCCGGGGCTAATTTGCGGGAAGCCGCCATCCAAAACAAAATAAGCGTCTACCCCCATATTCGCAAAATTCTTAACTGTCGGGGTCGGGGATTGTGTACTTCCTGCACGGTGGAAATCGTGTCCGGGAAGGTGGACCCCAGAAACGACGTTGAAAACGAAAAACTCGCCAAGAAAAGCGCCAACATTCGCCTGGCCTGCCAAATAACGGTGAACGATGATCTGGTGGTGCGAACCCACGTTTAATTCAGTCCCCGGCAGGTCATTCCCCGTTAACAAAAGCTCCTCTTCTCAGTCCTTCTCGCTACAATCCTCCATTCGCTCAAAAAACGAAATTTTTCAATAAAATCGGCATCGTTTTTAAATCTCTCATGGCTGTAAAACCATTTGACAATCCATGACCGACATTTCACAATAAATCAGCGACCCCGCCGCAAGCGGACAGGGGGCTCCGGCAAGTATTTTCATTTAAAAGCCATAGCAAGCTACGGGGAATAAAACCCACTTGTGGGATTCAATGATCTCTATAAGAAAAAATATTTTAGAAGAGGTACGCCGCCATGCGGTGGAATCATATCCTCACGAATGCTGTGGGGTGATCATAGGTCACCCGCAAAACAGAGAGGAAGATATTATTTATCCTTGCACCAATATTCAAAACCAGCTGCATGAACAAGATCCTGAGAACTATCCAAGGGATGCAAAAACAGCTTTTAATATCGATTCCGCAGAGCTGTTAAAAATTGAGAATGAGGCAAGAAACCGGGGGATGGTTATCAGAACATTTTACCATTCCCACCCGGAACACGAGGCTTATTTCTCTGAAGAGGATGAAAAACAGGCGTTGTTTGGCGATGAACCCTGGTACCCTGACGCCAACCATCTGGTAATTTCGGTGTATAATAGACAGGTTAAAGACCAGGCGCTGTTTGCCTGGCATTCTGAAAAAAAAGTCTTTGAACGGCAAAAGGACTTGAACATATAATAGTATTCATTCAATACGAAACCATTTTTAGCTAGGAGAAACACTCATGGCACTGATGATCAACGAAGATTGTGTCAACTGTGGGGTATGTGAACCCGAATGCCCCAATGAGGCCATTTCCGAAGGGGATGACATTTTCGTTATTGACTGGGAGCATTGCACCGAATGTGTGGGCTGGTATGAAGACGCACAGTGCGTGGAAGTCTGCCCGGTGGATTGCATTCCCAAAGATCCCGAGCATGTGGAAACCCTGGAAGAGTTAATGGCCAAAAAAGAAGCCCTGGTCAACGGGCAAGGCTGACCTTTAAAGAAAGAAAAGTGAACCTATGGATGCTGGCATGCAGGACGAAGTAGAATCGGTTCTCGATACCCTTAGGCCATCGCTGATGGCCGATGGCGGCAATGTGGAGCTGGTGGACATTGACGACGGAGTGGTCAAACTCCGCCTGGTCGGTTCGTGCAGTTCCTGCTCCAGTTCCACCATGACCCTTAAAATGGGAATCGAACGGGCCTTGAAAAAAGCCATTCCCATGGTACGCTGTATAGAAGCCGTAGAGTAATTTATCGAAATTGGGGAACATTCCCCAGCATCCAAGCGAGAAGGTTCTTGATATCTAAACCAACAAAAATATTGCTCCTCTACCCAGCCCTGGTGGTCTGCCTGCTGTTAGTTCTTCTGGATAACAGGGTCCAGGCAGAAGAAACAACCCGCGCTGGAAATTTCACCCTAAAATCTTTGCAGGGTGAGCAGATAAGCCTGGACCAATATAAAGGCAAATACCTTCTTGTAAATTTTTGGGCGACCTGGTGCGGACCCTGTAAAATGGAAATGCCGTCGCTGGAAGCTTTGTACCAGCGTTTCAAAACAGACGAATTCGACATCCTTGCCATTTCCAACGACATGTTTGGCGAAACGGTGGTCGGGCCGTACATCAAGGCCAACAATCTCTCGTTCACCGTATTGCTGGACAATCAATTGAAGGTGAGCTACCAGTTTGGCGTGATCAGCCTGCCCACCACCTTCCTGATCGACCCTCAAGGCAACATCATAGGCGCCAAGCAAGGCGCTGAGAACTGGGTCGAACCCGAGACACTTTTATATTTCGAACAACTGCTGAATAAAAAAAGTTGACCCAGGGTCAGGCAGTTGCATCGACACCACGAACGATTCGTTCCCAAGAAACCATGATAATAAATTTATTCCCTCGACTCCTGTTAGTGGCGGCTCTGTTTTTTTTCTTAACAGGAACCCCTGCCGCCGCAGAAAATGCAAGAGTCAACCCTCTTGAAAGTCAGATGGTTTTGATTCCCGCAGGCCATTTTAAATTTGGCACCGACCAAATGGATGAAGCCTCAGAAGCGCTTTCCATGGGCATTCCAAAACCCTGGTACGCCGATGAATCTCCACAAACAAAAATCTTTCTCCAAGGCTTCTACATCGACCAATTTGAGGTGACCAACGATCGGTACAAAATTTATGTGGACGACACCGGCGCCATCCCGCCTGGCAACTGGGCAGATAATAATTATCCCAAGGGACAGGACAAACATCCTGTGATCTGGGTCACCTGGTATGACGCCGCAAACTTTTGCGAATGGGCCGGGAAACGGTTGCCTTCCGAAAAACAATGGGAACGGGTGGCACGCGGAACCGAAGGAAGCACCTATCCCTGGAGCAACACCTTTGACATCAATTCCGCCAACCTTGCCCAGGCCACCGGCAAAAAGACGAAACTCGCCCCTGTAGGCTCTTTCCCGAAGGGAGCCAATCCCGAAGGCGTGCACGATTTGATCGGCAACGTATGGGAATGGGTCAACGACGATTATGCCCCCTACAAGGGCAATACCTATAATAACGAATACTACAACGCCGGTTTAAAAGTGATTCGCGGACATTCCGCCAGCGATATCGGTCATTTCCCTGGCCCCATGTATCTGGCCGCACTAGAAAAATTTGCCCGCGGCGGCTACCGCCAATACGCGTCCCCGGATGAACCCGCTCCCGATGTCGGGTTCCGCTGCGTCAGTGTAGAAAAACCGGCAGCTATGTTGCAAACCGCATCCCTGAAAAACACATTGGCGGGCAATTCCAATTTGCCTGTGACTGCAAGTGCGCCCAACGCACAAGTTTCATCAAGCGCTTTAACTCAGCAAACACCAAAAAACCAGAAACCGCTTTTCAGTCCCTTTGAAGCCAAACCCCAACTTCCGCAATCGGGAATGCTGGCCCTGACTTTTCTGGCCTTCGTGGCAGGCGTTTTCAGTTTTCTGTCGCCCTGCACCTTGCCGATATTGCCGGCTTATTTTGCGGTGACCGCACAGGCGGACCGGGCCCGGTTGAGCCTGATGTCCCTGGCATTTTTTATCGGGCTCGCCACTTTATTTGTCATCATGGGCGCATCGGCCAGCCTGCTCGGCCAGGTTCTGCGCGACTACATGTTTTCCCTGGCAACCATAGGAGGCGTGCTGGTCGCCATTTTTGGAGTGATGACTCTTTTCGGGTTGGGATTCTCTGGAGCCAATTTCCAAGGCAGACCCGGCTCCACATTTTTCGGATTCTTCCTGTTCGGCGCCACTTTCGCATTGGGCTGGACCCCCTGTGTCGGCCCCATCCTGTCAGGCATTCTGATCCTTGCCGCGTCCGACAAGACGGTCATCCAGGGAATGACTCTGCTATTTTGTTATGCCGTCGGACTGGGCTTGCCGTTGATCCTGATCGCCACATTCTTCGGAAAGTTATCCAAGGATAGCTTGTTCTGGAGACTGTTGAGGGGCAAGGGGTGGGATGTCACCATTGCGGGCAAAACCATTTTCCTCCACACCACCAACCTGTTCAGCGGGCTGTTGCTCATCACTCTGGGTGTTGCCCTGGCAATGGGTTATCTGACCTACATCAACAGCCTGATCCCCATCGAGTTGCAACTCTGGTTCAGCAAGATGGAAGAAAAAGTTTTGCATTTGTTCATGTAACGCCCTCGTTTTATCCACCGTTCTTTTCAACAAGATTTCAATAACCCATTGAAATTTAAAGCAATCTTATATAGACTTTGTTTAATAGTTTTTTATAAAATCAGATTTTGGAGAAGCCATGAAACTGTTAGCCAAATCATCCATCCTGCTAATATTGTTTCTAACCGCCTGTTCGGGCGTTCAGTCTGAAGTCAAAAAGAACTGGCAAAACGATGTCAGCACCCTCAACATTGAAGACTTGACCGTAAAAAATTATAACCTCATGGATGCCGGAACCCGCCTGCACAAAACTCTGGAGGATTCCATCGGCAAAACCGGTTTTCAGCTGGTCGGGGAAGAAGCGAAATTTCACCTGAAATATAAGATCGTAGAATACGACTCAGGGAGTCCGCTGGGACGCATCGCGACCTTAGGCGTTTCCTACTCGGCGCAGGCCAAATTGCGGGTCAAAGTCGCCCTCTACAATGAAGATGAAATGGTCGGTGGCTGGGAAGTAAATTCCTGGTTGAAGGGCGGGCTGTCGGATAAAAAATTGTTTGCCAAGGCGGCGGAAGAAATCGCCGTACATTTGAAGGGGGATTTGTAACCACTTCGAAAATTTTCCCCATCAAGCATCCCTGGCGCATCTAAATCCCAAAAAGTTGAAGGACGCCGTGGGTTCTATCCAGTTGCGGAAATAGGTCGGCGAAAATTTGATGGTCAGATGCGACTGCGTCAAGCCGCCGCGGATGACTTTAAATTTTTCCTTTTCCTCCGGGGGCTGGCCCTCATACGCATACCAATCCTCGGTCCATTCCCAGACGTTATATCCCATGCCGAAAACCCCGTAAGGGCTGATCCATTCGGTGCGCTTATCAACCGGTTCCACCTGCAACCCTGAAAACCCGTTATTGGGATGCTCGAAATACCGTTCCCAGGACCACTTGCGCCCATCGACACCACGCGCCGCTTTTTCCCATTCCATCTCCGTAGGCAGACGCTTTCCCTGCGATTGGCAATAGTTCTCCGCCTGCTGATAAGTGACCCAGGCCACCGGAAGTCGCGCTCTTTTAGGATCGAAACTGTCTCTCGGTGCAAACGCCTGATATTGGCCACGGGTCACTTCGTAAGTGTCGATGAAATAGGCATCCGTCATCACCGTTTGCCCACCCACTGTTTTTGGATCTTCCACATGCCCCATGATGAACCCACCCTCGGGGATATAGACCATGCCCTCGGGCACGGTCACACCAACCGGGATTTCCACGGGTAGTTGTTTGACTTCATGGCTGTCGCAGGCGAGAAGGAAGCTGCCCAATAAAAGGACAACGCTTGCGAGCCATTTCATGAGGGTCGTTTGTCGAAAGGATGAAACACTTCGCCGCCATTGATCGGCAGGGGTTTTTTGTTGAAGTCCAGAGGGTGATCGATCCCCGGCTGGATGGTTCCATCCACCGAGTACGGACCGTTTTGGGACCAGTAATTGCGTTTTCTGGAATCGGTGAACTCCATGCGGGTGATGTATTTGATATTTTTATAACCGTATTTGAAAGGAGCGATCAACCGCAATGGAAAGCCATGTTCCTTGCTCAACGCCTTGCCATTCATTCGAATGACAAAAAGCACCCGGTCGCGTTTCAGTTCTTCCAGGGAATAACTTTCGTAATAGGAATCGGCGGATTGAAAATAAACGTATTTTGCGGTGGGGTCCGGCTGCACCCGGTCGATCAGTTCTTCGATGCGAAACCCTTCCCAGGTTGCCTTGGCGGACCAGCACTCGACGCATTTCAACCGTGAAACCTGGGATTGCATTTTGAGTCCGAACAGGTCCTCATAAGTCAGGCCCACGGTTTTTTTGACTAAGCCTGTAACGACGAGGGCCCAGTTTTCCACATCCACCCCCATAAAGGGATTGGCACTGCGGATATGAAACCCCGGTAGATCACGGTTCTGAATGTACTGCTCGGGAATATTTTTATCGTTGCGATAGTCCCCGATACCAGAGGCCTGGCGGGGAATCAGCGCGGTGAGCGCCGTCAGGGAAAAAACTTTTAAAAATGCCCTGCGGCTGAACTTGAATTTTACAAACGGGAAATCCATCCATCCCTCCTTCAGACGAGGGAAATTTTTAATCAATGCGGCAAGAAAAAATCACTTTTTCCTGAAACCCAACACATCCTGCATATCATACAGCCCGACCGGCTGGTTGACCAGCCATTGGGCCGCGCGTATCGCGCCACGGGCAAAGGTTTCTCTACTTTGGGCACGATGAAAAATTTCCAGGTTCTCGCCCATGCCGCCAAAAAGCACGCGGTGTTCGCCGACGATATCCCCCGCCCGGAGCGTGTGAATACCGATTTCCTTAGGCGTGCGCTCGGTGATGCCTTTACGGCCATAAACGCCCACCTCATCAATGTTGCGGTGCAGAGCTTCCGCTACAATTTCAGAGATACGTACCGCCGTGCCGCTCGGCGCGTCTTTCTTAAATTTATGATGGGCTTCTACGATCTCCACATCATAGTCATCTCCCAGAGCCTTGGCCACATCCCGCACCACTTTAAATAACACGTTAACGCCAATACTCATGTTCGGCGCCATGACACAGCGATTTCTCTTACTGGCTTTTTCTATCGCCTGTTTTTGCGAAGCTGAGAACCCCGTGGTTCCGATGACTATAGGTCTGATTGCTTTCACCGCCGCTTCAAGCGTTTGCATGCTGGATTCTGGAGACGTGAAATCGATGATCACATCACAGGATTTCACCGCCTCATCCAGACAATCTCCAACCAGGATATTTTTCTTTCCAACCCCCGCCAACTCGCCCACATCACTGCCGATGGAAGGGTTGCCTGGGTTTTCCGTTCCGCCTGACAGCTCGGCTCCTGGCGTATCTTCAATGCAGGAGACAAGGGTCCGTCCCATCCGGCCTGCGGCCCCGATCACTAGAATTTTAGTCAAAACGCCCCCTTTGCTTTTTTTCCGCAAATGTAATCACTCGATACCATTGAACACCATCGTATATAACGTTAAGAAATCAGGGAATACTTGCGCAAGACCGATTTCAGTCGGTCGAGCAGTACCTGGGAAAGCGGCGCCAGAGGCGACCGCAGTTCATCGCCGATTTTTCCCATGAGGGCCAAAGCGGCCTTTACGGGAACCGGGTTGGTATCGATGAACAACACCTCATTGATCGCCATCAATTCATAATGCAAGGCACGGGCTTTGTCCCCATCTCCGCTTGCAGCCGCCTGACACAACTGGGCCACCTTGTCCGGGAGCACATTCGCCGTCACCGAGATGACGCCTTTGCCACCAATAGCCAGAATGGGCCAAAGTAAAGGATCGTCACCGGAAAGAACAGTGAAATCCTTTCCACACAAGCTGATGATCTCACTGATCTGCATCAGTGACCCGGAAGCTTCCTTGATTCCCACGATATTATCTATCTTCGACAACCGCTCAACCGTTTCAGGCAACATGTTGACAGCGGTCCGGCCCGGAACGTTATATAAAATGATCGGCAGATCGGTCCCTTTGGCAAGCGAGGAAAAATGGAGAAACAACCCCTCCTGATTCGGCTTGTTGTAGTAGGGCGTGATCTGCAAGGAGCCATCCACGCCCGCCTTCTGGGCATGCTCGGTCAACTCAGCCGCTTCCCAGGTGGAGTTGGACCCCGTCCCGGCCAGCACTTTCGCCCGCCCTTTACACGCATCCACGGTGATGCCAATGACCTCATCATGCTCTGCATGGCTCAAAGTGGCCGATTCACCGGTCGTCCCACAGGGAACGATCCCCTCTGTGCCTCCGGCAATCTGAAACTCGATCAACGCCCGCAACGCTTTTTCATCGACCTTGCCATTTTTAAAAGGAGTGACAATGGCGACCAGGGATCCTTCAAACATACCGCGAATTCTCCGGGAAAAAATTAGTTCTATAGTTCAACGAGGGTTCCCTCGAAGGTGATCTTTGCCGGGCCTTCCAGATAAACATCTTCAATCATTTTATCTGAGGGTTTAAAATCGATTTTAAGAATGTCTCCGCCCCGGGTTTCGACCTCAACCGGCGGTTTCACCTGATTGCGGTAGGAAGCCAGCAACGCGGACGCAACTGCCCCCGTCCCGCAGGCCAGAGTTTCCGCTTCAATTCCGCGCTCGTAGGTGCGGATGCGCAAGGAGTTCCCGTTTTTTTTCTGCACCCAGTCCACATTGGTTCCCGCCGGGGCAAATTTGGGATGAAAGCGGACCGCACGGCCAACGGCCTGAATGTCCACCGCCTCCAAATCCTCGGCATAAATAATCGCATGCGGAACCCCGGTGTTGAGGCTGTCCACATTATAAGAGACACCGTTCACTTCGATATCAATATTTTGCAAAAAATCCACAGGCTTCGTCAGCTTGACCTTGACGGTGGAACCACTCACTTCAGCAGTGATGATCCCGGCTGCGGTCTCAAAAGACAAATTACTGGGGGCGATTTTATTTTCATAGGCGTACCGCGCCGCACAGCGCCCGCCGTTGCCACACATTTCAGCGGAGCTACCGTCATTATTGTAAAAATCCCATTTGAAATCGGCCACCTCGGAATTTTCTATAAAGATCACCCCGTCCGCACCCACGGATGATTTGGGTTCGCAGACCTTACGGGCAAATTCGCGCTTGTTTTCGTTGGGCATCACGGGGACACGATTGTCAATGATAACAAAATCGTTGCCGCTGCCGCTCATTTTTGTAAATTGTATTGCCACAAACTTCTCCTAAAGATATCGGTGTCTGTTAGATGCGGATTCTGTTGTAATGATTCCATTTAAAAGCATTTTCAATAGATAACGATTCATACGGAAGGAACCCCCAAATTCCGGGCAGGCGCAAACCTGCCGAACAGATGCGCGGATCTTATCACAGGGTTGCTTTCGTCGTCAAACAACACCGAATCACGGGAGGAATGGTATAATCATACAAGAAAAAGGAGGTGAACCATGACATTGGATCTTAAAAAAAGCGTGACCCGCATCCGCGCGGGAAAAGAAATCATGACCCGGCAGAAAATTCCATATTTCACCGGAATTTCCAGGGAATCAGCGGGCGCCCAGGGGATTTCCATGAATCTGGTAATCATCCCCGCCGGAGCCAAAGCTGAACCGCATTACCATAAGGATTTTGAAACAGCGATCTACATCCTGGAAGGCCGCGTCGAAAACAGATATGGGGAAAATTTAAAAGAATCGATCGTGACCGAAAAAGGCGATTTTTTGTTCATCCCACCGGGAGTCCCGCATCAACCCGTCAACTTGAGCGCGACGGAACCTGCCGTGGCCATCGTTTCCAGAAACGATCCCAACGAGATGGAAAACGTGGTGATGTATGAGGTGGAGGAGGAATAAAAACCGTGGAAAAACTATAGGATTGTCATTGCGAGCATGTGATATTTCACCTTTGCCTTCATGCCCCGGAGGGGTAGAGCGAAGCAATCCAGTCCATTGGGTATTGGGGAGTTTTTCAATATTTTTTTGCACTTAACTATCGTAACGAGACAACCTGTTAGCGTATTGATCCTCCGCCTTAAGAGCTGGATCGCCACGCCGCTTGTAGCGGCTCGCGATGACGAGAAGTGAGAAGTCTTTTACTTTCTAAACCATCCCCACGGGGCTGTGGGAGGCGTTGAGGCGTTGCTCGGGGCGCATTTGCAACTGCGACAGCTTGTTGGTTTTAAACCGCTCGACATACAGGAAGATATATTCCCGCACACAGGTCCTGAGGTCCCATTTGGGATCGTGTTTTTTCTCGAACTCGCCGAACACATCCAGCGCTTCCTGAATGCTCAATCCCTTTTCCACGGTAAAATAGTAATCCAGCGCCAGGTCCCATTCGGGGTTCTTGTAATAGGACAGTCCATACTTCTCCGGCTCAAAAGCGATGGGACTGTATTTGCCAAGAACAAAAGTCATGAAGCCCAGGGACTGAATATTTTCCCGGTTGTTATGCACAAAATTTTTGCTATCTTCCACTTCTTCCAGAGTTTCACCGGGGAACCCGAAAAATCCCATGATGTGATTCCAGATCCCCGCATCGGAGGACATCCTGAGGTTGGTCTGAATGGCTGTAAGATCCGTCGCCTTGTCCATCAGCTTCAAGACCCGCTGGTTGCCCGATTCATAGCCAAAGTGCAAATACCGGCAACCGGAATCCCAGGCATCCTGCCAGACCGGCTCATCGAGAAGCGATTCTTCAAAGCGCATGTGGGTGGTCCACACGATATCCGTTTTTTTCTCGATCAACTGCCTGGAAAGCTTGCGGAACAACGCCGGCGGATAGGACTCATCGGTAAAATGAAAGAAACGAGTGGCGTGTTTTTTCTTGAGAAACTCGATCTCTTCGACGATTTGATCCACCTGCTTGGTGCGGAAGCCTTCCACGTAGCCCTGAAAATGGTCGCAAAACGTGCACCGCCCCCAGTAACAGCCACGCGTCGCCAGATAGGGCAGAATGAGTTCCGGAATAAAGTATTTATCCAGAGGCAATCCATCAAAATCGGGCGGCGGCAGTTTGGATAAATCTTCCGAACGCACTTCCTTATTCACGTGAATGCCCTGATCGTCTTTATAAATAAGATTGGGCAAGCCGGAAAAACTGCTTTTAGTTTCCACCGCTTCAATCAACTGCAGAAACGCGTTCTCGCCTTCATAGACCACGGCGCTGTCAAAATATTCAAATAAACTGTCGGCTTCCTTAAACACATCGCGCAGGCGGGTGATGATATTGCCACCCAGGGTGATGTGCGTGTCGGGAAAATCTTCCTTGATCATTTTGCAAAAGGTAAACGTTGAGATCAATTGCTTCTGCTGAACGACGGAGATTCCCACCACGCCGGGACGATCCTTTTCCATGACCGGTTTGATCAAGCGCCGGTAAACGTCGCGGTAGACGTTTATCTGGTCGTCGTCCAAAGCTTCCAGAATTTCGCTGGACATGAAGGGTTTGTATATCAGGTCCGTTTCAATCGGCGGAAAACAGATTTGCGCCGGATAGTACGCCAGGGAAATCAACCCCATCGTCTGGTGCAGACGATCCGTGGCCCATTCGAGTTGATCGATTTCGTAAAACGCTTCACTCCTCAAAATGGTCTTGGCTTTTTCAATGTCGGCTTTAAATTGTGCCACCAGTTCCGGCGTGCAGGTAAGCAGCTGATCCATGAGCGTCTGCTCTTCTTCATCCAGAACCCGCTGGCCTTTGATATGCTGGAGATGACTGAGTTCGCGCCCGATCCTTTCAGCGGCGAGATCCAAAAAAGGAGCGCTGAAAAACAGGTCGTACATTTCCACATTGATGTCTTTTTGCACCACCTCATGACCGGCAGGACGCAAAACCGACGTCAGGGAAGGCAAACTCAAATACGGTTCCGAAGGCAACCAGTCAGGTGGAAAAAGGAGCAGGACTTTCATTTCATCATTCCAAAAATTAAAGTATCAATCACGCCTTACAAAGCGCTTTGTCTTCATCCACGGATGTTTTTCCGCTCAACGCATCCTTGCCAAATTTATCAAGATAGAGCAAAAAATGTTCTCGGGGCAACGTGCCCCAGACTTTCAGCGATGGAAATTTTTCTTCCGCCAGCTTGATGCACTGGTTATTCATCTCCACCGCTTCCTCGCGCGACATGCCCTTGTCCGCGACAAAATCCAGATTCATCGCAATATTGGCTTCCGGGTCCTGAATGATCTTGGTGATGGAAAACTTTTCCGGATATTGATAACAACTGGAATCCCGATTCAATAAAAACACCCCCGGCCCGAAAGACTGAATGGAGTCCAGATTGTCCATCAGAAAATCGGTGGTCTCCTGGGCTTCTGCACGGGTCTCGGTGGGGAAGCCATAAAACAGGAACGAATGATTCCAGATTCCGGCGGCGCTGCTTTTTTTCAGAACGTCGCGCTCCACCTGTTTGCAGGTCCCCTTGTCGATCAGGGCGAGAATCCGGTCATTGGCGCTTTCCAGGCCAAACATCAGGAAAATGAAACCGGCTTGTTTCATTTTCCCGAACAGGGTTTCGTCCATGACTTTTTCAAATTTCAGTAAGGCAAGTGCGCGAATGTCCACCCCGCGTTCGATCATCAACTCGGAAATATCATTCAACGCATGCGGCGACATCGCTTCATCTGAAAACGTGAAATACTTGGTCTGATATTTTTCAGACATCGCTATCAGTGCGTCCACCATTTGCTCGGTCCGCTGTTTGCCGTAGCGGTGACCGTACACAAAACTGTGCGTGCAGAACGTGCATTTGCCCCAGTAGCAACCCCGGCTCTGCAAAACCGGCAGGATGGGATAAGGCGACAGATAACGTTCCATCGGCAACCCCTCAAACGTCGGCGAGGGAATTTCTTCAAAGCGTAATTCGACCCGTTCCTTATTGATGCAAACTTCGCCCTTATCCTGAAACATGAGATTGGGAACCTCATACAAACTCGATCCCTTTTTCAGAGTGGTCAGCAGTTGATGCAACGGGTCTTCGCCCTCAAACAACACGATGCTGTGGCAGAAGTCATCAAAAAATTCTGTGTGGCCCTTCAACTGACTGGCGTTGACGCTGAAGATCGGTCCGCCGAGCGTGATGTGCAAATGCGGATGCCTCTCTTTGAGCATGCGAGCCAGCGTCAAACCGGGAATGATCTGCGAAATGCCGATGATAGAAATCCCGACAACGTCGTAACTTTCCCACGACTCGGTAGGAAGCAAGGTCTCGTCATACAACTCAATAAACGGGTTGGTTTCCCTATCCTGAGTGAACTGCCGCGCCTTGAAGGTGGATTCCTCCGCCCGCGTGCCGCTTTCAAACGTGGACAAAGAAAAAATCGACGGCGAATACGCATCGGATACCAGCTTGAGCGCCGACTTGATAATCATGTCCGCCTGCCGGTAGGAATCAAAATGAAAGAACCGGTCTGGAGTCCGCATCACCGCTTTGGCGTCTTCCACCTGGGAAATGATGGCGTCGGAAAACTGGATGCCGGTAGAAAGAACATCCATGCAGGATTTTTCCTTAATCGTGAATGAACTTTTAGCGCGCATGGTTTGTAACCGTTGCCTCATCTTCTCAACCATTTTGCGCAAACGGTCGGGAGAGAGAAAATGGTCATAAGACTCAATATTAAAATCGCGTTGCGCCACCTGCCATCCCTTGGACTGCAAATAGGCAGTCAGGTAGGGCGTGCTCAGATAAGGCTGCGACGGATACCACTGTGCGGGGAATATCAGTAACGTTTTCATGGTTTAATTATCATAACATTAAAGGTCCGGGTTTCCCAACCAAGAGGCGGCTCCACCCGTTTTCGGAAAATAAAAAATTCGACAAAACTATTCAAATTATTCGATTAAACCGTTTGATTTAAAGGAACAAAATCCAATTGACATAACAAACCTGCCCCGTATAATCGAGTCCTTGCAAACAAAAAATGCCAACTCACTGTAAATAGTTAGGAAGCAAGGATTTTTCGGCTGTTTCCATAACCCCCGGATCGAAGCGGTGGATTTCACCCGCTTACCGGCTTGTTTATTAATTATAGTGTATACAGTCATTTTTTGTTGAATGCCGAACCAACATTTTTGTATTCTTAAAAACATGAACCCGTTTAAAGAAATTGGGTATCTTAATTTTAAGGCTCTTCCCAGTTCTATTTTTGAGGTTAAAAATGCGCACAAAGTTTTTTAAATTAAGATACTTAATGGTTTTGATGGCTTTGTGCCTCATTGCCCCCGGCCTGAGTTTCGCAACAGGGGAGCCCGCCACAGAGATCGAAATTTCTCTGGTAGACGGCATTGCCACCGACAAAAACGGTGGTTTCTATATTTCGAAGCGGGACCACAACACCATCGATCGGGTCGATAAAAATGGCCTGTTGACTCGTTTCGCCGGCACAGGGGAATCCGGTTATACCGGTGACGGCGGCCCGGCCCTTAAAGCCAGCTTGAAAGTACCCGCAGGCTTACTCACGGATGACAAAGGCAACGTTTATATTGCCGACCGGGATAATCATGTGATTCGAATGGTGAACCGCAAAGGCATCATCACAACAATTGCAGGAAACGGCACAGCGGGGTTCAGTGGAGATGGCGGCCCGGCTACGAAAGCCAGCCTCAATCTTCCTTCAGGATTGGTCCTGGACAGTAAAGGCAACCTCTATATTTCTGATCGCAGCAACAACCGCATCCGCGTGATCAACAGCAAAGGCATCATCGCCACTTATGCCGGCAACGGTGAAGACGGATACGGGGGGGATTCCGGCCCGGCATTAAAAGCCAGGATCGACCGGCCTTTTGGGCTCGCCATCGACAAAAACGACAACCTCTACATTGCCGACAGAAGAAACAACCGCATCCGCAAAGTCACGCCGTCGGGCATCATCACGACCGTGGCCGGAGATGGCGGTTTCTTTTTCATGGGCGACAATGGCCCCGCCTACCGGGCGAGTATCGCCGGTCCTACCGGCGTAGCGGTAGATGACCAGGGCAATATATACATCGCGGACCGCAATAATAACCGCATCCGTGTCGTCGATAAACAGGGCATGATCCGCACCGTCGCCGGCACCGGACAGCAGGATTACAATGGCGACGCGGAGCTGGCTCGGGATACCAATTTGCATTTGCCTTTCGGATTGGCGCTGGATGCGAAAAACCGCCTGTTGGTCATCGACCGCTCGCATTATCGTATCCGCAGAATTGACCCGCTCAAAGGCAAAGTGGAAACTCTGGCAGGCAATGGCCGCAAAAATTTTGCCGGCGACGGCGGCCCTGCGACAGGAGCGAATTTAAATTTTCCGCATGGGATCGCTGTTGACAAAAAGGGCAATGTTATATTTTCGGATAAAGGACATTTTCGCATCCGTAAAATTTCTCCTGAGGGCATCATCCAGACCATCGCTGGAAATGGCGACCGCGGCAATGTCGGCGATGGCGTTCCAGCTTTAGAGGCTTCTCTTTTTTCAGTCCAGTCTCTGATTCTCAACAGTAAGGAAGAAATTTACTTTGTCAGCCCCAGCGGGTTTGTCAGCATGATCCGCCATATCGACGATAAGGGGATCATGCACACCTTCATCCAGACAGCGGATAAAGAATACCTGGCGGCGCTTGCAAGCGATCAATCTCAGGGGTTGTCCATGAAAAGCAGAATCGCCATGGTCACTCAGTTTTCCGATATCGTGTTTGACAAAGATAACAACATTTATGCCTCCGACCGCATCAACCATCAGATTCGTAAAATCAAACCCGATGGCACGATCAAAAATATTGCGGGAACGGGCGGATCGGATTACACCGGCGACGGTGGCCCCGCCACCCAGGCAACTTTTCGAGACCCCAGAGCCCTGGTAATGGACCCGGCTGGAAATCTCTATATCGGCGACTCGGCCAACAACCGCATCCGCAAAATCGATACGAAGGGAATTGTTTCGACGATTGCGGGAACAGGCGAGCACAATGACACGGGCGATGGCGGGCCGGCGATAAACGCGGCAATTCGCTCTATGGACGCTCTGGCTTTCAGCCCGGACGGGGAATTGTACATCGTCGGATTCAATACGCATCGCATCCGTAAAATCACCAAGGACGGAACGATCGTTACCGTGGCAGGAAACGGTTATCAGGGATATTTCGGCGATGGAGGCCCTGCAACCCAGGCCATGCTCAAGCAACCTGCCGCCATCGCGTTTGATGCCAAGGGCAACATGTACATTTCGGACATGGGCAACAACCATATTCGCAAAGTTGACACCCAGGGGATCATTTCCACTTTTGCCGGAACCGGCACCTATGGCTGGGCACAAGATGGAGAAACGGTGGAAATCTATCTGCATAATTTCCCGTAGATCACTTAAAGACTTCTAAGGACTATGGAATAGGTAACAGTCAATCAGGAAAAAACCGGGTTTCAATCATTTTTTTCGACAACGATCCTTCTGGAGAGACAGTCAATGCTGAATTATTTATCGAAAATCGCTCTATTAACCTTCGTGGTCCTGTTATTGACCGGGGGTAACAAGGCTCTCGCCGCGGAAACAGATGTCTTTTCCGATATTCTAAAAAAAGTGGATGGTCTGATTTGTTCACAACCAAAAAAGATAACCGAATTTTACCATCCCAAGCTGGTGATCCTTTCTGATGACAAGCGCGGACTTCTGGAAAACCGGGTCAAGGCGTTTCAGCAGATGACGGCTGAGTTCCGGGAAATCAAATGCCAGACCCAACGCCAGGTTCTGGCTGGGAATAAAGGCCAGGACCTGGGATATCTGCTGGTCGACGAAATCAGCAGCATCACCTCGAAAAGCTCCGACACGGATGAACGACAACACAATGTTTGCAACTATGTATTCAACAAAGAGGGGTCTGCCTGGAAAATCGTCCTGGAGCATTGCACCAGTCTGCCCGACTACAGCATCCGTCCTGGAGATGACGCCCTGTACTACTTTCATAATCCCGTCTATTAAAACAAACTCGCTATACCCATTGAAAAAGAAACTACTCAAACTATAATGGTGCTTTGAGACCTATTTTCAACGGGTATAAAGAAAATCCACTGAACGTCCTCCATGCCGCGTTTGCGATTCCTGATATTTATGAATTTCAGGAATCGCAAGGGTGTCATTATTCCATCCGCCTGAAAAAACACCCTCTTCCTTCGGCCTTAAAAGAACAGAATATGTGCTGGCCCGTCCGGTGTGTGGGCCACCCATCCTTTCAGCCGAAGATTTGCCCATTTGCAGTTTTTGCCTGAGCCTGGGGGAAATAGATTGGCTCGATTGAAAAGAGTCGGTCAAACTAAATTCCAAGGTGATAATGATCGTAATTAAAGGCAAATTCAAAAAAAGCCCTGCCTTGAACAACAATGTTATTCACCCGGTTAAAATTTTTCTGGAATTTATATGGTTAAAGTGAAAAATATCGGATAATATTTTCCGAACTCGCATTGCAAAACTGAAACGCACCCAAATCTCTGCAAATCCACCAGGCTCCAGGGCATATTCCCAGCCATGAAAATTAAAAAAAAGAAGAAAAAAGGCCATGATTTAATTGGCTGGCGGGAGTGGGTGTCCCTTCCTGAGTTCAAAGTAAACTCGATCAAGGTTAAAGTCGATACCGGAGCCAGAACCTCAAGCCTTCATGTGTCCTATATAAAAAAAATCAAAGGAACCAAAACGGTAGAGTTTATTATTCATCCCGATCAGGACCATTCGAAGCCCGAAATTCATGCATCTGCGGTGGTGATCGCGGAACGTTCGATTAAAAGTTCGAACGGGGAGTCGAGTGTGCGCCCGGTGATTGAAACCGCCCTGGAATTGGGCGGGAAAGTTTTTACCGTCGAATTGACTCTCGTAAATAGAGATCTGATGGGATTTCGAATGCTGTTGGGTAGGGAAGCGATCCGAAACCGCTTTCTGGTCCACTCAGGAAAATCATATCTGGCTTCAAAAAGATAAAATTAGGAGAAATTAATGAATATTTGCATATTATCCAGAGGGCCAAAGCTTTATTCCACCAAGAGGCTGGTGGAAGCCGCAAAAAAACGCGGGCACTCTGTGGAAGTGATCGATCCGTTGAGTTGTTATGTGAATATCACGTCGCATAAACCCTCGGTCCATTACAAAGAACGGATACTCAACGAATTTGATGTGGTGATTCCCCGTATCGGAGCTTCCGTTACATTTTTCGGGACCGCCATTCTTCGTCAATTTGAGATGACCGGAACATATTCCTTGAATGAATCGGTGGCTATTGTGCGTTCACGCGACAAACTGCGCTCTTTGCAGATTCTGTCGAAGAAAGGCATCGGCCTGCCGGTGACCGGCTTCGCTCACTCCACCAAAATGACCAATGACTTGATCCAGTTGGTGGGAGGAGCCCCCCTGGTGGTCAAGCTCACCGAAGGAACACAGGGCAAGGGAGTCATTCTGGCTGAAACCGACAAAGCCGCAGAAAGCGTCATCGGCGCGTTCCGGGAACTCGACGCCCATTTTCTGGTGCAGGAATTTATCAAAGAAGCCGGAGGCGCTGACATCCGTTGCTTCGTCATCGGCGAAAAAGTCATTGCCAGCATGAAAAGACAGGGCAGGGAAGGAGAATTTAAATCCAATTTGCATCGCGGCGGAACCGCGCAAAAAATCAAGATCACTCCCGAAGAACGCAGTACCGTCGTCCGCTCCGCCAAAGCCATGGGCCTCAATGTGGCCGGTGTGGACCTGCTCCGGTCGAAACACGGCCCCCTGGTCATGGAAGTAAACTCGTCGCCGGGACTGGAAGGCATCGAAACCTGCACCGGGATCGATATCGCGGATAAAATCATCGATTTCATCGAAAAGGACGCACGTCCATGGAACACCAAGACCACCGGAATAGGATGAGAAAATCCGCCATTCAGATCGGCAAGGTCTGGATCAAACCGGGGGAGCGCAAAAATATTAACGTCAGCATCGCCAATCTTTATGACGGTACGGACCTTTCCTTTCCCGTAGAGGTCGTGCGGGGAAAGGTTCCCGGCCCGACCCTGTTTATTTCCGCTGCCATTCACGGCGACGAAATCAACGGGACCGAGATCATCGGCAGACTGTTGAAGAAGAAAGTTCTTGCAAAAATCAAGGGAACCTTGATCGCCATCCCCGTGGTCAACGTATACGGCTTTAACAGCTTGTCCCGTTACCTGCCGGACCGCCGGGATCTCAATCGATCGTTTCCCGGCTCCGCTACCGGCTCTCTGGCCGCCCGTCTGGCGAATGTCTTCATGAAGGAAATCGTAAAAAAATGCACCCACGGGATCGACCTTCACACCGGCGCCGTCAACCGGACCAACCTGCCTCAAATTCGCGCCTATATTGACGACGTCGAAACCAAGCGGCTGGCATTCGATTTCGGCGCCCCGGTGATAATAAACTCGAGCTTTCGTGACGGTTCCCTGAGAGAGGCGGCCCGCAGACGGAAAATCCCCATCCTCCTTTTTGAAGGCGGAGAGGCCCTGCGCTTTGATGAAAACATCATTCAGATCGGGTTGCGGGGATGCCTATCTGTTCTAAGATCTATTGGCATGTTGCCGAAAAAAAAACAGATCGAGCAGCGCCGGGAAGCATTTATTTCCTGGAACAGTCAGTGGGTTCGAGCCCCTGCCAGTGGTCTCCTTCGAACATTAAAAGGAATTGGCGCGCAAATTGAAAAGGGTGAACGTTTGGGGATCATCAAAGACCGCTTTGGAAAAGTACAGGTCGAAATAAGAGCAGAATTCGATGGAATCATCATCGGCCAGTTAAAACTTCCATTGGTCAATGAAGGCGACGCTGTGTACCACGTTGCCTCCTTCCTGAATACCCGGCAGGTCAAGAAGAGCCTCGATCAATTGGAAGGAGAAATATTCCAATCCTTTTATGACTGATTCCCTGTAAAATAATTTCTTTATGAAATTTCTTCCGTTCCCCCTAAAATAGAAGTGATGAGGAAGAAAAAAGGAAAACCTTACCCGCTGGGCGCCACCTGGGATGGCCGTGGCGTGAATTTCGCTTTGTTCAGCGAAAACGCCTCCAATGTAGAGCTGTGCCTGTTCGACGCTATCAATTTCAGAAAAGAATTTTATCGGGTTTCCCTGACCGAGCGTACCAATCATGTCTGGCATGTTTACCTGGAAGAGGTGAACCCCGGCTGTCTTTATGGATACCGGGTGCATGGACCTTATGACCCTGAAAAAGGGCACCGATTCAATCCCAACAAGGTACTGATCGACCCTTACGCCAAAGCCGTTGCCCGTACCGACAAATTTGATGAACGGCTGTTTGGCTATCAATTTGGTTCTTCTCAGGAAAACTCCAAAATGGACCGGCGGGATAACGCCGCCTGTGCGCCTCTTTCTGTTGTGGTCGATACCTCCTTCACCTGGGGGGATGACCGGCCTCCGAATACTCCCTGGAACGAAACCATCTTGTATGAAACGCATGTCAAGGGAATGACCGCCCTGCATCCCCAGGTTCCTGCCCAACTGCGCGGAACTTTTGCCGGACTGGCATCCGAACCGGTCCTCAGTCACCTCAAATCTCTTGGGGTCACTGCCGTGCAGTTGATGCCCATCCAGCAACATTTCGGCGAATTTCACCTCCAGGAAAAGGGATTAAAAAATTATTGGGGTTATAACACCATTGGCTATTTTGCTCCCGACAACCGTTTTCATTCGGGGCAGATGGGGGACCCTGCACAGGAATTCAAATCCATGGTTTGCTGTTTCCACAAAGAGGGAATGGAAGTCATTCTGGACGTGGTTTACAACCACACGGCGGAAGGCAATCACTTAGGACCCACCCTCTCCTTTCGCGGCATTGATAACCGGGCCTACTACCGGTTGAACGCCAAGAACCCGGGATTGTACGACGACTTCACCGGTTGCGGCAACACCCTCAACACAGACCATCCCGAGGTTTTGCAACTCATCATGGACAGCCTGCGCTACTGGGTAACCGAGATGCATGTGGACGGGTTCCGGTTCGATTTAGCGACCACCCTGACCCGGGAAAATCATGACGTGAACTTTCAGGGGGCCTTTATCAAAATCATCCAGCAAGATCCGGTCCTCTCTCAGGTCAAATTGATCGCAGAACCCTGGGATTTGGGCGAAGGCGGGTATCAGGTGGGCAACTTCCCTCCCCCGTGGTCCGAGTTGAATGGAAAATTCAGAGATACAGTAAAGCGTTTCTGGAAAGGCGATGAAGGAAAATTGCCGAAACTAGCCAGTCGCATCTCCGGCAGTAGCGATGTGTATCAGCACAATGGCCGAAGCCCTCAGGGCAGCGTCAATTTCATCACGTCTCATGACGGTTTCACGCTTGAGGATCTGGTGAGCTACAACTCCAAACACAATGAAGCCAATCAGGAGGAAAACCGGGACGGGACCGACGCCAACGACAGCTGGAACTGCGGCGCGGAAGGACCCACCAGAAACGCAAAAATAAAAGCCTTGCGCGTTCAGCAAAAACAAAACCTGATGGGCACCCTGCTTCTTTCCCAGGGAGTTCCTTTGATTTGCGGCGGCGACGAGCTGGGGCGGACACAGTCCGGGAACAATAATGCCTATTGTCAGGATAATGAAACCAGTTGGTACAACTGGACTTTGAACAAGGAACAAAAAAAGTTTCTCGAATTTGCGCAAAAAATCATTCACCTTAGAAAGATCCATCCGGTTTTCACCCGGACAAAATTTTTCACAGGAAAAAAAATTGGCAAATCCGTCGCCAAGGATATTTCATGGATTTCCCCCAATGGCCGGGACATGACTCAGGCGGAATGGGGCTGGACCACGCCCTTTGTCCGCAGCATCGGACTTCGGCTGAGCGGTGACGCGATTGACGATATAGACGACAGGGGCAGACTGATCCAGGGAGAAACCATCCTTATGTTGATCAACGCACATTATGAAAAAGTCCCTTTCATTCTTCCCGCCCATAAAAAAGGCACCCGCTGGGAACTCATCGTTGACACCTCATCCCTTGACCCTATTGGAATCGGTCGGGCAGGAACCGCTTATCCGCTGGCGGGCAACTCCCTCGCGGTCCTGTGCCTGAAACCGAAGCGCGAAAAATGACCGGCTGGAAACCCCGCTTTGGCGTCTGGTTTGAGAACCAAAGCGCTCACTTCCGCCTGTGGGCTCCTGAAGCCTGGTCCATAGATTTAGCAGGTTGCTGAAAAACTATTTTTGGGACCTTAAAATGTTAATTTCAAGTTTACTGTTAATTTAAGAAAACCAGTAGCACAGGCGACCTATCCTTAAAGTTTATGCGGAAATGCGGAATTTAATTCCGCCTTTCTAGCCTGTGCGCACAGCCTGGAAAGGCTGTGCCACTTAAAAGCAAAAACCTGTAAAACTTAACTTGCTGACGGATTTTTCTCTTTTTCAGCAACCTGCTAGTTCTGGAAGACGTTTTCTCCTTCTGGCCATTGACACTCCTGGTGAAAGATCTTCCCGGTAATAGTCAAAATTGAATGGGTTTCTAGAAATCCAGTGGACAAAGACGCGACCCGGATTTTGCGATTTAAAAAGGAAAGGTTTACCAATGGGTCCTAACGTGATAATTTTTGTATCAATTAAGTTTGTTGTGGAAAAATATTCACGGATCAAATAACTTCTTGTGGATCATGACATGACTCTAAATATTGAAGGAAACGAAGGTGGAAGGATTGTCGTAGAAGTCGATCCGGACCTGGAAGAACTGATTCCTGGATATCTTAAAAACCGACAGAAAGATATCGAAGAGATCCGGGAAGCCTTGAACAATAAAGATTTTGAGTTGATCCAACGTATGGGCCACACCATGAAAGGTTCTGGCGGGGGATATGGTTTTGATTTTATCAGCGCCGTTGGTTTGAGTCTGGAAGAGGGCGCAAATGAAACCAGCGTCGAGAAAATTCAAGACGCGTTGCAAGATCTTTGCGATTTTCTTGAACGGGTGGACGTGGTATACAAATAGATTCAACCCTGAAAATTATAATAATGTGGATATGTTTCCAAAACTCCAAGCGCTCCTTCCCTTAATTTTTCCTCTTTACACCCGTGTATAATTTGCGCTCGGCTTTTCTTTTTCTTTTATCCGCGCTATTGGTTGCCTTCTCTGTTCAGGCCGAAGAAAACGATTGGAGTTCCTGGCAGGAGCAATTCAACCGAATGCAGACCGAAAAAGGCGTCGCTCCTGAAAACCCCACTCTCCGTATCAAAGACGTCGAAGTCACCGCCACCCTAAAGGACACTCCTGAAGTCCACGTATTCAGCTACCGGAATCAAACCCATGAAAAATGCATCACCTGCCATGACGGCATTGAAGAGGTCAGCGCCTCGCATCCGCGCGAGTTTGGCTGCACCGTGTGTCACGGGGGCAATGGAGATTCGGTACAAAAAAATGCCGCCCATGCCACACTGATTTTTGACCCCAATGCCGGAACGGGGAAACGCAACCCGTCCAGTCTGCTGGTGGCTGACAAATCCTGCGGCCAATTGAATTGTCACGCGGGACACGCCCAACAGGATCGCAACCATATTCAACGGGTCAAAAAATCGATGATGGGCACCCTGGCAGGGGTGATTTCCGGCTTGCGTTATCAATGGTCCGCGCAAAGCACGCCCACCGCCAAATACGGAGCCTACCCGGTAACGGACGCGGATGGTCAAATCCCGGAAGAAGAGGGAGCGTTATCTCATTTGGAGGCGTTGCCCCTGTACTCTCCCAGTAAGGGGCGAGAAAAACCCCATCTTTTGGGAAATATTAAAGCGGCGCGGGTTTCCCGCCACGTGGGGGACCGGGTGTTGCGACAAAAATGTTTTCAATGTCATCTGGACTCCCCGCCAGCACCGGGGGAATTCCGGTCCCAGGGATGCGCCGCCTGCCACTTCACCTATTCCGAAGATGGTTTGTACAAAGGCCAAGACCCAACCCTGTCACGGACGGAACCGGGGCATCCCACGTTTCACAAAATGACTGCCCTGACCCCAAATATCCTTTGCACTCAGTGCCATAAGGCCACGGGTTCTGTCCCTCAGCCCGACCCTGAGGAAAATGCAGCAAGCCCCTTGCCGTTGTTTCCAGGGGAAGGACAGATACACCAGGACGTTCACTTTGAAATAGGTTTTGATTGTATTGACTGCCATACCCAGTTTGATATCATGGGCGACGGCAACCTCTATTCCAAACAGCATCAGGCCGTTGAAGTCCGGTGTGAGACCTGTCACGGGGACAGCAATTCTCTACCCGTCGCCGAAAAGGTGACCGACCCGAAAGATCGGGTGATCCGCCTGAGTCAGCATTACAACGGCTGGACCAATTCCATCGATGACCACATGATCCTATCTGCCCGCAAACGCAAATTGACCAATGTCAAAATGCTGGAAAATAAAATCATCACTCTTGGGAAAATCAGTGGGCACAAGTACCGCACCCCGACGATCCGGGGAGGAAAGAAAGCTCATGTCATCCCGGCGCACAATGAAAAGCTGGAATGTTCGGCCTGCCATTCCCAATGGGTTCCCGAATGCCAGGGTTGCCATTCTCTTACTGTCAACCGCAGTGACAATGAGTCCACGGATAACAAAAATTTATGGCAGTTATCGCCTTCTGCACCCAAGGTGACTCTTCCCAGTCTCATGGTCGGTCCTAAGGGAAAAGTCGTCCCCATGCTTCCGCAACCGCAAAGGACTTTAACTTTTACGGACGAGAAGGGAAATCCAATCGCCGCTTTGGCAAAAAATGGCGATTCGCGTGGCCCCTACAAGAATTGGACTTTTACCAATCCGCATGGTTATTCCGGGTCCAACCTCGCGTATGCCGTTGCCCCTCATTCCGTTGGCAAAAAAGTGAGATCCTGCGCCAGCTGTCATTTGTCGCCGGAAACCGTGGGGTTGGGAGAGGGAGATTTGTCGCTGGGGCGAAAATCGTCGGGAGCAGCGGATCAAATGACAGCTCTTGTTCAATCGGATATCGTCAAACACAATTCCAGTTTGGCACCAGATGCTAAAGTCAGTGTTCGCGGGGAGCCTCTTTCAGGAACCAGCCAGACAGGGGCCCGCCCTTTCAATCAGGAAGAAATCACGCGGATTCTCCGAGTGGGCAATTGCATCCCCTGCCACGATCGCTACAGCGATCGGATCTATCGGGACATGAAAAAAAGTTACGCGTTTGAACAAAAGGCAGCTCATCGTAAACTCAGAAACAAAATTTTAAACAAGAAATAATTTCACGCATGCTCCTGATAAAAAAATTCTGGTTTGCCACTCTTCTGGTTTTATTGCTCGTAAGCATGACGGCATCCTCTATTTATGGCCAAGTTGAACATCCACTTGAGCAACGGGAAGACCTCAACCAACCGCTCCCAGCTACCGAGCCTGGAGAAAATGAAACGCCTGACATCCAGACCCCGGATTTGTTTCAATGGCCGCTTCCCCTGGAGAGTTCAGAAACTTCCGAGGCAAAAAAAGCCATTTCCGAATCCACTTTTGTAGAAGAAGCGCCACCGGCAACGCCTAAAGAAGGTAGACTGGATGGTCCCGGCATCAAAGATTTACCGCCTGTTTCTCCTCAGAAAAAAAGAACGGTTCAGGTTCCCGTTTTTCAGAAAAAACCATTTGTCGATGCCGGTGATTTCCGCGATCCTTTTTTCTTTGTTCGCGGGTTTCAGGAAAATTCTCCACAGGTTTTGCAACCTGGAGTCACGGTCGATGGTCTTCAGTTCTTTTCCTATGCCGACTCCAACAAGTTCATGGAAAATTTTTACCGCAACACCAACTTCTCCCTGGACGAAGTTTTTGAGGACGTCGTGCAATTGGAATCCAGCCAGGGATGTCTGCATTGCCATAGGGGCATTGAAGAAATCAGTTCAAACCATAAGTTCAGATGCACCCAATGCCATGGCGGCAACCGCAGAGCCAAAACTCTCCCCCAGGCACACAAGGATTTGGTGGCCAACCCCTCGGACCTGGACCACGCCGCGAAATTTTGCGGAAAATGCCACGCCCAGCAGATTAAAATGGTCGAGCAGTCCGCCATGACCACTGCCAAGGGAATTATCAATACCACCCGATACGCCTGGGGCGCTCAACCTTATGATAAAGCAAAGTATTCCCTGCGCCCCAATGCAGAAGCTCTGGAAACCCTCTTGCCACTTGCGGGCAAGGAACATCCGGTCGATTCATTTTTGCGGACGAAATGCCTCCGCTGTCATGTTCAGGGCGAATCCCCACACCGCTCGGGAGATTACCGGGCCACTGGCTGTGCATCCTGCCACATGGTCTATGGAAACGACGGACTCACCTTGACCCAGGACCGGGCGGTTCAATCCCAACAGCAAACATATGCCCAGGAAAATAAAACTCGTTTTCAACAGGGGCATGCTTCCCAGTCCTTGAAAAATAAACGCGGGTACCCCGTGATGCATAAATTCACACTGGCGATTCCAAGCGTCCAATGCGAGCATTGCCATAACGCCAATGGGGTCGGCAACGAGTTTGAAGGTTTGTTGAGGAAACCCGCCCGGCCGCATCTCACGGGAACAAAAACCGACTTTGAAAAACCCGTCCTCTATGGAAGCGAGCACGAACTTTTGCTCCCGGACATCCACCGTGAACGCGGGATGCACTGCATCGACTGCCACGGAACCAACGGCATCAAAGAAACGCCAGGTTCACCCGGCATGCACTCCCAGATAAAAATCCGCTGCAAGGACTGTCATGGAACCCATTCCAAGGAACCGGCGGAGTTCCTGTTGGTGCAATCCGACCCTAACACCACGGAAATATTAAAAAGCGTGAACAGGAATTCCAACCTGAGAAAAAAAATTCAGGCAGGCAACATCATCCTGGTCAGCTCCGATGGAGTCCGAATGCCGCATATCAAGCGCGACAAAAAACAATGGGTCCTTTATTCCAAAGTCACCGGCAAAAAACATGTCATCCCCATTCTAAAAAATATTAAGCAACCGCCCGCTCATCAGGTGAACAAACACATGACCTCTATGGAGTGCCACACCTGCCACGCCCGCTGGTCGGCCAGTGACTGGGGAATGCACCTCATTAAGGAACCCTCGCTCGATCTGGACAAATGGAAAAACTGGAGTTTTTCTGATCCGACTTTACAACAATTGCTGTCTCAAAAAAATGAACAGGCCGCGCCAGGAAAAATGCTCGACTGGTTGACGGCAAAGTCAAATCCTGACGGAATTGATGGAACCTGGGTCGATGGACTGTGGTGGGATATTTTTACAGAAACCGGCTGGAAGGATATGATTCTTGGGAAAAACGCCCAGGAAAAATATACCGTCATGAAACCGAGGTATCAGTATTTTCTTTCCGAACGGAGCGGGAAAAATCTACCCTCAGGGAAAAGAGGGGAAGTTCTGAAAACAGTAGATGACAAGCCCAGCCTGATTCTGGTTCCCCATACGCCACATACCATCCGCAAATCGGTACGCAGTTGCGAAAGCTGTCATGAAAGCAATGTGGCGATGGGATTGGGCAATCCTCTCAAACGGTCTATCCAGGATGGGAAAATGTTCTTCACCGAATTCAATAAGAACAACCGCCTGCTCCCGGAATTTCAGCTCAAACAAATGGTCACGGATGAGGGAACCGTTCTGCAAACTGCGGTTCCTCCCAAGGAAACCCGATTTCTAAAATCCAAAGAAATTGCCGCCTTGGTGCAAAAAAGCGATACCTATCGAGCCTTTCGTTACCTGAATTTGCGAAACCTTCAGTATCCCCGGCTTCTCATTCGCAATGAATTTCCTTATGACCTGAAACATCTAGCCAACGAAAAAAGTTATGGCCACCCCACTCCGGTCGAGGATTTGTATTATGATTTCGAAAAAAACCAGTTCTTTGCTTCCGGCACTTCTTTAAAGGATATCCTCGAAAAACGAGCCCAGGAACCTGAAAGCCCAGCAACATCAGAGACGGGTCAAAGCCCCAGTTTTCAGGTAGAAATTAATGATGCCCCTTATCTGCAAACTCCCGCACCCCTGGCGGAACAGGCCCCTGTGGTGGAGTTACCTGAATCCAATGACCTTCCTCAACCACCCAAAGAGCAAACTCTTAAGGAAGAAGGCAATGCCATCGTCGATTTTTTCCAAGGCATCTTTAAGGAAGGTTCGCCTCAGCCTCCTCTCGCAAACCCGGATCCATCACCTCCAACAGAATAAAAGCCGCATGAAGTTTTTCATACCCGCTCTATTATTTGGATGTCTTATCATAACGTCTTCGGTTCAGGCAGATTCTACCCTTCCTGAAAAACTGGGTTGCACCTCGTGCCACCGATTTTCAAGCGATGAACCCACCGAGTCCCACAAGGCTCCCGACCTGTTTTACGCTGGCAACAAATTTCAAAAAAACTGGCTGGAGAAGTTTCTGCAAAACCCTATGGTCATCCGCAAGGCTGGGACCATCAACGATCCGGGGTTTCTGAAAGGGGCTCCCACTCTGGCCCAACCACATCCCGCGCTCTCTCGCAAAGAGGCTGCAAAGATGACTGAGTTTTTGATATCCCTGTCATTGCCCGATTTGGCCACAGAACAGATGGATGACACACCGCTCACAAAAAGCGAACGAGTGAGAACCAAGATCCTGTTTGAAAGAAATTACGGCTGCATCGCCTGTCACGAGGGGATCAATCTAGCCGGACAAGCCCGTGGCGGCATTTCAGGACCTTCTCTCGCAAACGCGGGCAACCGCCTGAAAGCAAACTGGGTTTTCAATAAACTGAAGACTCCGGAAAAAATTCTACCCAAAAGCCGCATGCCCTTATATAAATTTGATGATGCCACCGCAATCAAACTCACTAAATACATGATGACTCTCAAAATCGGCGATTGGAAATAGAACGACATGATCTCAAAAAACTGTCTATTGCTTGTTGGCTCGATCGTGTTGCTATTGACCGGCTGTGGGGAGAATGCCAGGGAAACTCCCAGGGTTGTCCCACCGACAACGCCACAGACAGCAGAGGCCCCATCGACGCCGCCAACCCCGGCCCTCGAAACATACCCGGTCACCGAAAAAACCAGAGACGTGTACCAGTGGTATTGCACCCAGTGTCATGGGGTGACGGGCAAGGGCAATGGCATCAACGCTAAACTGTTGACCGTACCGCCCCGAGATCACACGAAGGCGGATTATCTTGAGACCCGCACCGACTCCCAATTGTTCGATGCCATCCAACAGGGCGGCCTGGCGGTCGGACGGGCACCCTGCATGCCCAGTTGGGGAAACACTCTGGATGAGGACACCATCCATTCCCTCGTCCGCTACATCCGGGAATTGTGCGAATGTGAGGCGATCTGATAATAGTTTGTTATTATGAGTCGCCCTCTTAAATTCACAAGTGGGTTCTATTCCCCGTAGCGTGCTACGGTTTTTCAATGAGAATCCTTGGCGGTTGCAAAAGCCAAAAAATATTACTCTTTAAAGGTCTCTTTGTGAAAGTTATTTCCGCAGAATTTCTAACGGGAGCAGTTTCCCAAAAACAATATCCTCACAGTTCCTGCCCGGAGTTTGCCTTCGCAGGACGCTCCAATGTCGGGAAGTCTTCCCTGCTACGATCTTTGCTCAACCGCAAAAAACTGGTGCGCACCAGCTCCACACCAGGGAAAACCCAGCACATCAATTTTTTCAAGGTCAACGAAGACCTGATCTTCACCGACCTTCCCGGTTATGGATTCGCAAAAGTCCCGGCGGTCATTCAGCGCAAGTGGAAACAAATGATCGAACAATATCTGCTCACCAGGACATCTCTGACCGCCTTGATATTTATCATCGACCTGCGTCGCAATCCAACATCGCTGGATCTGGAGCTGAAAGAATGGCTCGATGCGAATGCGATCGGCTACATCCTGGTGGCAACAAAATGCGACAAGCTTTCCGCCGGAGAAAAGAGCAAACAGATAAAAAAAATAAAAGCGGCTTTTATCGGGGAAGGGCCCAGGGAGTTGATCGTGTATTCAAGTAAAAGCGGTCTGGGGCGAAAGGAATTGTGGAGCCACATTACAAAATTGGCGAACCAACAAAGAATGGAACCTGAAAAAAAGGAAGAGTTGGAAGTTGAGCTTCAGGAAGAGCGCGAGGGCTAAAAAACGTCACCCTTCAAGAAAGCCCCCCTCTCCCCAGAGGGAGAGGATTGAGGTGGCATGGGGGAAGTTATCCCCAAAGTTCATCAGGAATTTCTAACCGTTCGACCTTTTGCCCTTGGCCAATGTGTTTGTCCAGGATTTCACCAACGTCTTCAGGTTTGACCTTGCTATACCAGACGCCATCCGGGTAGACCACTACCACAGGGCCGATGGAACAGGGGCCGAGACATGAGGAACTGGAAATGATCGCTTTTCCGAACAACATTTTTTCCTCAATGCCCATCGAAAATTTTTCGAGCAGGCTTTCAGCCCCGTTTTCACCACAGGACCCACGGGGATGACCCGGCGGCCTCTTGTTGGTACAAACAAGGATATGATAACTTGGTTTTGGCATCGTTCTTCTCCAAAATAGATTGATTTGCGAGCGGAAATTCTACTTTAAGATGGCGGTAATGTGAAATGGATTTTTTTAATCGGGTGAATTTATAATTATGACCAACCCACCCGCTTCGGGACCACCCACCCCTCTGGCTCGGTTTGATACCGCCACTCTAGAAGCATCTGTAAAGTCGATTGCAGGCTCTGGGGTGAACGCTGTGGCCTGCACCCCACTTTTGGGCGATGCGTCGGATAGAAGCTATTTTCGAGTGACTTATCAAACAGACTTGGCAGACACCCATTCAACATCCATGATACTCATGCAGTTGCAGGCCCCTGTTCCTCACCAGGAAACGGATTTCACGCGAATATTAAAATTTTTAAATGCGCTGAAATTACCGGTTCCCGAATTATTCTATTATAATTCCGAGAAAGGCCTCCTTTTTCTTGAAGATTGCGGTCACGCCACACTCGAAGACTGGGTCCGGGAACATCCCGAGGATAAGGCCGCGTGTTACCGCCAGGCTGTGGAATTGCTGGCCAGACTGCACCACCGCGCCACAAAAAATATCGACGCCGATTGCCCAGCCTATCATCTTAAATTTGATGTTGAAAAACTGATGTGGGAACTGGACTTTATGCTGGAGCATTACGTGAAGGGTCTGAAAAAAATTTCCTTGACGGCACAGGAATTGGAGAAAATCCGGGGACATTTTCTGTCTCTCTCAGAAACCCTGGCCGCCCAGGAGCCTACCTTCACGCATCGCGACTACCATTCCAGAAACCTGATGGTGACGGACGGCAGGCTCATCCTTCTGGATTTCCAGGACGCCCGGATGGGTCCCTGCCAGTATGACCTGGTATCTTTGCTGAAGGATTCCTACGTCCGCCTGGATGATGCGTTCCGCAACGAAATGATAGAACACTTTATCCAACAGAAAGAAAAAGAAGAGACTCGTGCCGTCGATCGCCAGGAGTTCATCCGGATATTCGAATGGATGTCCATTCAGCGTAATTTAAAAGCGGTGGGAACCTTTGCTTATCAAAGCGTCGTCAAGAAAAAACACCGCTACCTTGAATATATCCCGCAAACGCTGGACTACGTGCGACAGACTTTGAGCGCACAGTCGGATCTTTCGGGACTCAAGCAAATCCTGACCCAGTATATTCCGGGACTGGTTGCAAAAAATACGCAAGGAAAATAATTCGGCCATGATTTTAAAACGCTACGTATTAAAAACATTTCTTTCCTTTTATCTGGTGTCGGCCACAGGCTTTGTAGGGGTTTTTCTGATCGGCGATTTTTTTGAGCGGGTGGATGAGTTTATCAGCCGGGGAGCGCCCATGACGGACATGATTTTATACTATTTTTATAAAATCCCTTTCGTCACATTTTACATGGCGCCTCAGGCCGTATTGCTGGCCACGGTCATGACCATTTCTTCCCTGGCAAAGACCAATGAAATCATCGCCATGAAAGCGTGCGGGGTCAGCATCACGCGTATCACACTTCCCGTTATCGCGACCTCTCTGGTCATCGCCCTTTTGGTGCTTGCCAGCAGTGAATTTATCACTCCGAAAACCAGTCAGCAAATGAACCATATTTTTTATGTCAAAGTCCGGGGAGGACAAACCAGCATCATCCACATAGAAAAGGAAAAAATCTGGTACAAATCAAAAACCGGGTCCATCTGGAATATTGGGCAATTCGATTCCGACAAATTGACGTTGTCGAACGTGAGTATATTTTTAACCAGCGAAAATCAATTCATCACCCAACGCATCGACGCCGATCAAGCCATTTGGATCGACAACCAATGGCAGTTTATGGAGGGTTCCATTCGCTCATTTGGACCCAAGGGATTGGAAACAACAGAATTTTTTGAGAAGAGGTCTTTTATCGTCCCCGAAATACCTGCCGATTTCGTCATCCATAAAAAGCGTCAGGAAGAAATGAGCGTTAGAAATATGTATGAAGAAATTAAGGAAGATCAATCGATGGGCAGAGATGTGGTGGGTAAATGGGTGGATTTTAATTACCGATTGTCCTACCCCTTCATCGCGGTTGTACTGTCCATCATAGGGATTCCTCTCTCCTTAAGATCCAGCCGGCATGGAGGGTTGTTATTTTCCGTGGCCATCAACCTGGCCAGTGGCGTGTCGTTTTCGTTTCTCTATGCCATGTGCCTTTCTCTGGGGCGGGGGGGGACCTTTGATCCCGTTCTGGCCACCTGGGGTCCAATCGTCCTTTTCATCTGCATGGGCTTTTATCTCCTGCTCACCATTGATAGCGAAAAAGCCCTGCCTTTCCTCAAATGAAACCAACCGCTTCTATCGACATCGGGTCCAATACGGTGAGGCTCTTGATCCTGCAAGCCGGGGCGCATGAAAGTTTCCGTGAACTCGACTCCGCACGCCGAATCACGCGGCTGGGGGAAGGAATGGATGCTAATAAACGCCTGGCTCCCGAACCGATGGAAGCCACGCTACAGGCCCTGGAAGAGTTTCGGGAGATTTGCCGGAAATACGGTGACATCCCCATTCGCGCGGTGGCGACAAGCGCTGTCCGGGAAGCTGAAAATAAAGAGGAGTTTCTTCAGCAAGCCCTTAAGCGAACGGGCATCGTGATCGAGGCGATCTCATGGGACGAAGAAGCCCGGCTGACTCTGGAAGGGGTATTTTGGAAAATTCCTCACCAAAAACGCAAAATTCTGACTTTCGATATTGGCGGTGGCAGTACGGAGTTCATCCTTTCCAATGGCAGACAAATTGCCGGGTCTCTCAGCACCCCTCTGGGGGTGGTTCGGCTGACTGAAAAATTTATCTCCCGGCATCCCATTTTGGACACGGATTACGCAAACCTGACGGCCCACATCCAATCGGTTTTATCTGCGGTTAAAAGTCAATTACCGGAAATTCACCCTGAAATTGCCATTGGAACCGCAGGGACCGTAACCACTCTTGCGGCGCTGGACCAAAATATTTATCCTTACGATCCAGAGAAAATACATGGCGTGTCTCTGCCTCTCAACCGGATTCAAAGCATTCAGGATGACTTGAAAACCAGGTCTCTCGAGCAAAGGCTACTGTTAAAGCCTCTTGAACGGGGCCGGGAAGATCTGATCATTGCCGGAGTCGCCATCGTCCTGGAAACACTGCGTACCTTCGGGTGCCCGGATCTCCTGGTCAGCGAAACCAGTTTACGCGAAGGAATCATCCTGAGTGCCCTTGCCAATACCTCCAAAACAACGCCGGGGGACTCTGGAAGGGATTGAATTTGACTTCCCTTCCCGATTCAGTTAATTTTGATAATATTATGAAAACAAAACCAACCAAAACAAAAAAAAATACTCCTTCCGTGAAATCCAAGCCATCTTCTAATGGCAACCAGATCATGAAAGGCCGGGATATCATTGTACGGGCTTTGGAACTTGCGGGAGTTGAAGTTATTTTTGGTTACCCCGGCGGGACTTCCATGGAGATCCACCAGGGTTTGACTTTGAGCAAACAAATCCGCATGGTATTGCCCCGTCACGAGCAGGGTGGCTCTTTTGCCGCCGGAGGCTATGCCAGAAGCACCGGCAAAGTAGGCGTGTGCATGGCAACATCCGGCCCTGGAGCCGTGAACCTGTTGACCGGGATCATTGATGCTAAAATGGACTCCATCCCTCTCGTGGCCATCACCGGGCAGGTTCCCTCTACCGTTTTAGGCAGCGACGCTTTCCAGGAAACGGACATCGTCGGGGCCACATTCCCATTGGTGAAACACAGCTACATGATTCAGGATATCAACGATATCCCCAAGGTGATTCAAGAAGCGTTCGTCATCGCTAAATCCGGACGACCGGGGCCGGTATTGATAGATATTCCAAAAGATATCCAGCAACAGGAAACCGTTCCCGACTTTGACATTGAGTTTGATTGCCCGAGCTACAAACCCAATTTGCAACCCTCGTCCATGCAGATTAAGAAAGCCATGCATGCGATCAAGGAAGCCAAGCGGCCGCTCATTTACGCCGGAGGCGGCATCATCACGTCCGAGGCTTCCAAAGAGTTGCGTGCCTTTGTCAAAAAAACCGGGATACCGATCACCACCACCCTCATGGGCCTTGGGGCTTATCCCTCCGAGGATCCGCTTTCGCTGAGAATGCTGGGCATGCACGGCGCCGTCTATGCCAATATCTCCATCAATCATGCGGACCTGGTGATCGCGCTTGGCGTGCGTTTTGACGACCGTGTCACCGGAAAACTAGCCGAGTTTTGTAAAGGGGCCAAGTTCATTCAGGTGGATATCGACCCCTCGGAAATCAATAAAAACCGCATCGTCGATATTCCCATTCAGGGAGATGTGAAGCTCGCCCTGAAAAAAATGAACGATCTGGTGGACTCAAAGATGGATATCCAGCCCTGGGTCGAGCAAGTCCAGGCCTGGAAAAAAGAGTTCCCTTTACAGTATGAAATGCACAAAAAACATATCGTTCCTCAACACGTGATCGTTGAATTGAATAAATTGGCCGAGAAAGACGCCATCGTGTCTGTAGGCGTGGGACAGCACCAGATGTGGACGGCACAATACTGGAACTTTGAGGAACCCTTGAACTGGCTCTGCTCTTCGGGTCTCGGAGCCATGGGGTTTGGTCTGCCTGCGGCGATGGGCGCCCAGGTCGCTCATCCGGACCGGCAGGTTATCAATATCGAAGGCGATGGCAGTTTTCTCATGAACATTCAGGAACTGCAAACGCTAAAAATTGAAAACATCCCTGTAAAAAATGTGGTTCTCAATAACGCGCACCTCGGAATGGTGGCGCAATGGGAAGACCGTTTTTATAAATCCCTGCGCGGTCACACTTTTTTGGGAGACGCTCATTTTGCAGATGTGGCCAGCGCCTTCGGCATCAAATCGGAAAGCATCAGCAAACCTGAAGAAGTCGTTCCGGCGTTAAAGCGCATGCTGAAACACAAGGGGCCTTATGTGCTGGACGTAAAATATCCCTATAATGACAAGAGCATGGGACACGTCATGCCCATGATTCCCTCCAACCATACTTATCTGGATACCTTCCTGGATGAGAAACACACCCTCAAGCAATACTGGCAAAAAAAGGGCGTTCTCAAGGACTGATTTTCCCAGACTGAGAGGGAACCGTTTCAAAAAAATTCAGTATCCCAAGTTCATTTATGGAATACACATCGATGACAACGTGGACCCGCTCAATTAGTTTCTGAGTGTTATGACGCCAGATAATTTTTCCCAATCGGGTGTTTCCCTCTTAGGTCCACAGCAATCTCTTCGTTCAACCCCGGAAAAATAAAATGATCACTTTTAGCAGATTCCTAAAAGGAATGGAGTGAGATGTCTCTTTCAAGCTTTTGGCTAAAACATGACGAGAAAATATTCAAGGCCATAGCCGTCCTGTCCCTCTTGATGATGATATCAATACTGGGCAACATAACCGGGTTCTTTAAAAATGACTTCCTGTTCGATATATTCATCACCCTGGACCCTGATTTACCCAAAGAGGATCTGCCATCCTATTACTACCAGGCATTTATTTTAGATATCTGGTTTTTACTTTTTGCATTTATCAATCTGAAATATTTTCTGGGCACCGCAGGATACAAATCCATCAAGTTCGGAAAAATTTCCGCCATTGCCTTGACTTGGTTTCTTCTATTTGTTCTCATTTCCCCCCCCTCCTACGTCATAGACTATAAACCTCTGACTCAATACGAAAGCCTCTTTTATCACGAAGATGGAATATTCGAGTCCCTGACAGCCGTCTTCCTTTTTTTGGCGGCATTAGGATTTTTCTATTCTGCAAGAATTTCCATTAAGAAAAAACTGGATAGGAAAATTGTATCCGTCCTGTTCTTTCTGGGTTTCTTTTGTCTGTTTTTCTGTATGGAAGAAATCAGCTGGGGGCAGAGAATATTTGCCATCAGTTCCCCGGAGTGGGCGCAAAAATTCAATTCCCAGGACGAAACCAATATGCACAATATATGCAACGAAGTTTTGCACACGAAACATTGCCTGCAATTTGTACAAATCATTTTTAATACTTTTTTCTCATTGGCAATCCTATTTTTCGCGAGCCTGAAAAACCGTATTTCTCAACCCTCCGTGCAAGGCCTTTTGCATTTGGAAAAGTTTTACTTCATGGCAATAATTATAGCCATCGCCACTGTGCTCCCGAACGAACTCAATGAAGAATTAATTTCCCTGTTTTTCCTCACTTATAGTTATGATGTATGGAAATTTTACAGGGATTTCCAACCCCTTAAAAAGATGGCCGTTTAAAGAACCGCGAGGGGCGATTGTTTTTTCACCTTAAACCCCATAAGCGGAAAAATCCGGCTCGGAAGAGGGTTGCCATAAACCCATCGCACGTAACTATTGAGTCCAGCGTCACGCTGGCCGCCATCACACCCTGACGATGCACAAACCTTCGCAAGAAAAATATTCACGGGTTCTTCTATGGGGTCCCGCGATGATCGCTCTCATCTTTTATTTTTGGAGCGCCCTGCAATCTGACTTCTCCAGACGCGAGGCCCGCGAGGCGATCCCGGTTGCCAACATGTTTCAAGGGGAAAGCATCTGGCTTCCAAAAATACACGACAACCAATACCGCACCAAACCTCCCTTGTTTTACTGGGCGGGACTCCTGTCCTCCAAGGCCCTGGGAAAAGTCAATGAAATCTCCTTACGGTTGCATTCGGTCCTGGCGGGGGCAGGCGCTGTCTTTCTGACCACGTTATTGGGTTGCTGGCTTTTTTCGTCCGTCACAGGGTTCATGGCCGGTTTGATCGTCGCCACTTCCCTGCAATTCACCTATCTGAGCATCCTTGCCCGCATCGATATGCTTTTTGTTTTTTTTATCACTCTGGTCCTGACGGCTTCCTGGAAAATGATCCATGCCAGTGATGCCCGAACCCGGAGCCTTTTTTCATGGATTGCCACTTTGGGCTTGGGGTTCGCCTTTTTGACCAAAGGTCCCCTGGGCTTGATCTTTCCTTTATTGGCTGTGTTTATTTACACAAGAATCCAGAAAACACAGCTCCCCTGGGGCAAGCTTCTTTTAGGGCCTCTGTTAATGACATCCTTCTGGCTGATCCAGGGGAGCATTGAAGGCGGAGAGGAATTTAAGTCGATGATCTACAGGGAATCCATCGGCCGTATCACAGGAGACCCCTCCATTGCCTTCCACAACGAACCGTTCTATAGTTATTTTTTCATGATTGCTTATGGATTCTTACCGTGGAGTTTGCTCCTCCCTGTCGTTCTCTACCAGGGAATCCAAAACCACTTGCAGAACTCCCGCTGGCTGTATCCTGCCGTGGCTTTTGTCACCTTGTTTATCTTGCTATCGCTGGTTCCTGGAAAACGCGATGCTTATCTGGTCCCGGTCTATCCGATGGTTGCCTTATTGATCGCTCACGGCATTTCCCATTCCGCCGACAAAGTCAACCGCCCCTTCAAGGGATGGACGTGGACATGGCAATTTATCATGGTGGCGGTGGCGGGTTTGGGGATATTTGTTGCCACGGTGGCGTTCAAACCGGAGATACTCTCTGTCTTATCTAATTTGGATTTTGTCCACCCCAATGACCGTTGGATGGCCGAACGTCTGGTCCAGAATCATTTCCCTGCGAAAGTATTTTTTGCCGTCGCCACCACCTGCCTGTTGTTTTCTGCCGGGATGATCTATAAGGGATTGAAAAAAAACTCTGCGCTGACATCCTGGGGATCGATCGTGGTTCTGACCCTGCTGACGCTTCTATGGGTGCGCGGCCCTCTCACCCGTGTGGAGAATTTTTATTCTTCCTTTAGGACTTTTGGCGAGCAGACCAGTCATATCGTAGGTGAAAACTCTTTGGCGGGTTCCGGGGAAATTTTTGAAGACCTGCGTTTCTATCTGAACCTACATTTTGACAATAAAAGTCCTGACGAGGCCGCTCAGATTCTGATCGAAAATTCGGACACTTATTTACTCATCCCCGAAATAGACAGCAAAGGAATTCTGCAGGCAAACCCCGGATTTCAAGTCATCCTGGAATCAAGTGGAGGGATCAAACGAAAGTATCAATTGATTAAAGATATTCCAATGCAATCCAAAAAGTAAACCAGGAATCAAATGAGCCTAAGAAAGGCTTCCCTATGTTTTTTAAAGCCCTTCCTTAAAACTGTATTCCAAGTAAGCCCGCTCAATATTGCTGTCGATTCTCTTGGCTTGTCCCCAGGATTCATATTTTCCCTGTAAAACAGGGTGCAGGATTTCTTTTGTCTCTTTGAGATTTTTTCCCTTTTTTACCTGCTCAAGGACAAGGCTTTTTAAAGTAATAAGGTAATGTTTCATGGCAATGATGATCGGCTTGCCGCCAACATCCCCATGGCCGGGAATCACCAGCTCATTGTCCTGGTCTTCCAAATACTGTAACCCCGCAATCCATTCCTCGACATAGCCATCCCCGAGATCTGGAAACTGGCGGTTATAAATCAGGCCGCCGGCAATCACGGTCCTGAGTTCCTGCAAAATTATTAACGTATCCCCATCTGTATGGCCCCGCCCCAGGTGAACCAATTGCAGATGATACCCGCCCAGATACAATTCCATATTTTTCTCATAAATCATAGTCGGCGGCGTCACCTGGACGGCATCCAATCCGGGAATATCGAGGGCTTTGAACTTCTTCAAATGTTCTTTACCGGAAGCCCCTATAAGGGAACGTCTCACATTTTTGTGGGCAATGATGGTCTTACTACTGCGAAACACTTGATTGCCAAAGGTATGGTCGCCGTGGTAGTGCGTGTTGATGGTATAGACAATGGGCAGATCCGTACGTTTCGTGATCTCCGCCATGACTTTTTCAGCTTCCGCCGGGCTCACCCCGGTATCGATCACGATCACCCCTTCTTTGGTTATGATGAAGGTGGTATTGGAATCGCTCCCTTCTCCATGGACAATGGTAAAAATGTTCGGCAACACTTCCACGGTTTTAGCGGCGGCCTTAGAAAGAGGCAAAACATTTAGAAACCCCGCAACAATCCACACGAAAAGAACTATTTTCCAATTTTTCACAACCATTTTCTTAATCTCTCAGAAAAAACGTTAATCTTAGGAAATAATGGCGTCTTGTGCAGAATCTGTAAATCTGGACAGAATCCATACCACGACCCCAATTGCCCCTCTCTGTGCTTGGTTTTAAGGGATGCGCGCATCCTAACACCATCCTTCGGGACGGACAAGAGACTTTCGCCCCACTCACCCCACTCCGGCACATGAAAAAAAAATCGCTCGTTGAGCAGATTACGAAGGAACACGGCTTTTTTCAAGTTTGATTTTATGTTATTTTAAGGATATGGAAGATTACAATAAGAATAAATACGACTTCCTCCTGAGTTTGCTCAGTGAGGGAGATGCGATGGTGTGTCTCGATGCCCGCCATCCCGAAGTCGATGTTCCCGAAGGGCATAAAAGTGATCCTTCGCTGAACCTGATTTTAAACCTTAATTTTCGGCGCCCCCTGGAAATCCTGACAGAAGGCGTCTTTGTCACCCTTGCTTTCCAGGGAAGACCGCACAAATGCGTGGTTCCGTTCGATGCCATTTGGGCCATCTACGACCCCACCCTTAAAAAAGGTCAGGTTTGGGAGGAAAGTCTGCCAAAAGATATCAATCTGGAGGAACAACTGGTCGGCAAGAAAAAGTTGAAACCGCAGAGACAAATGCCCGCCGTCAAGCAGGGAGGCAAAAAAGACGTTCCTGGGGAGAGTCAGTCACCTAAGAAGGACAGAAGCCATTTGCGCGTCGTAAAATGATATAACCATGACCGGGGCACAGCCCACCGGGAATTCTGGGTACAGATGCAGGATTGAGCCGATTTTTTCACTGTTCAAGAGAATTTCTTAGGGTCGGGGCAAGGACAGGGAATGAAATCCTGCAAGGAGAATGAAATTTTCCTTTTACAAAGACCCTGGGATGGATTACACTTTCTCCCTGCGTTTTGAGGTTATTCAAGGCGAAATCAATTACGGTGGGCGTAGCTCAGTTGGTAGAGTCCTGGAATGTGGCTCCAGATGTCGCGGGTTCGAGCCCCGTCGCTCACCCCATTTTCATATTATCGTGCGCCTGTAGCTCAGCTGGATAGAGTTCCGGACTTCGAATCCGTAGGTCGCAGGTTCGAATCCTGCCGGGCGCACCATTTTATCGGATGCATCGTCCCCTTAATTTCCGCCGGGTCGGCGGCTGGGAACGGATAAGCGTCCACTGTGAGATCGGAGGGGATTGAGTCGAAAAGTCCCTTACGGTATGTTCAACTGAAATTTTGAGATCATTGGAGAGTCCTTATGCAAACTAAAAAAACACCGCTACTCATTGCAACGACCTCCTCGTTCCTACTAGCCGGATTTTTATTTTTCACATCCATGGCCGGAGCCAACCCTGCCGCCCATGTTTCGGGTTTGAACTCCCTGATAGGGGCCAAGAATACTGACAGCGCCGGTAGCTACATCCATGAGGCCGACAAACAGGAAGGTAGCAAAAGCACCAGTGCTACCGAGGCGAGTGAAAGCAAAGCCGACGCCCCCCCCAAGGGTCATGGAATGATGCAGGGGAAAAAAGAAGGCAGTGGCGGTGACAAATATTCGCATGGCGCTCCCCACGCTGGAAGCCATGGATCGTCAGGGCACAAAGGGTCTCATGGGAAAAACCCTTTCAAGCACATTCTATGTTTTGAAGAGAAACTGGGTTTGACAGCAGCGCAGGTTGAGCAAATCAAATCCGGGGAATTTGAATATGAAAAATTTAAGGTCCAGTCCCATGCCAGCCACGCCATTGCGCACATGGAACTCGACCGACTGGTTCATGCAGAAACCCTTGACGAGGCCAAAATCAGGAGCGTGGGGGACCAACTCATCGAAATCAAATCTGCAACCATTCGCGCCATGATCGAGGCAAAAATCTTGCTCCTGAAAATTCTGACACCAGAACAAAGGAGTAAGGTTAAGGAAATGCATTCCAGGCGTTAAACAGGGATGCTTGAACGAATCGGGGCGTAGCGCAGCCTGGCTAGCGTATCTGCTTTGGGAGCAGAGGGTCGGAGGTTCGAATCCTCTCGCCCCGACCATTTAAAAAGGGTTGCCGGAATCCCGGCAACCCTTTTTTATGTTGAATCTGAAAAGTCTTATTTTTCAGATACGTGAGTAAATTTTTATCCACTATGGTAAGATAGCCAAGTTGGCCTTCACAGAAACAGCCAGAAAATCAATGCAATTCGTTTGGCATCTTTTTTGCTTTCCTTCCTTAAAGTCCTGATTTCAACACCCAAAACATAGACAGTTTTCTGGTCATGGGATCATCTACCGGAAAACACTGCATAAGAAATATGCTGTCATAACAACCCAATGAACCAACAAAGTTTTTCACAAATTCCATAACCTGAAACTATGATGTAAGGACTTATTCCGAGCCCTCTTGCTTGAGGGCCTCTGTCCAACCGCTAATATCGACAATGCGAATGACCGGGTTTGAAAAAGCAAAGCTCTTATGCTCCGGTTTGATTTCAATGTAAGGCTGGGAAAACAGGCGACTGTATTTTTCATACAACTCATAAACCTGCGGGCCTTGCCCCTCTAATTTGCCTCCAATCAGATAGCGGTCATAAACAAAACTGCTGACCAACAAGTATTCAACCCCGCTTTTTTTTGCCCCTGTAATATCCACATCCAGAATTGTTCTAAAGTCACCATTCAAATTGAAGGTATTGGTGTACCTGCCATACAGCACCTTTTTCCCTGAAGACTCGACCCACTCCTGAGACTTAGAACGGGTATCCCGGGTTAAATGATAATTCAGCAGAATGGAATCGTACAGCGGCCACAGAATGAATAAAATCATGAGCGGCAAACTCAAGCTTTGAGTCGTTCGCATGCGAAACGCGGATTGTATCCAGGACTCTACAAAAGGAAGGGAACGGCATGAAAAAATGATCAGCAACGGAATGACCGGGATCATATAACGCATGAAATCCGGAAACGGCTTGAGAGGGATTACTTCGTTTGAAAAATAAAATATCGTCACATAGAGAAAAAATAATTTTTCAACGTTGGAAGTTCCCTTCCATTTTACCGCCACACGGAACAAGCCTCCCAGAGCCAGCAACGTAAGACCCCAGGAAATTCCCGGAACAATGCTATGCAATAAGTGGAAGCTGAAGCCCTGCGGGATGGCATGAATCTTAAGCCGATGGCCTCTTATCAAATGACCCGCTTCATGATTCACACCCTCAAAAAATTTTTCAGGATGCAGAAATATCGGATAGTTGACAACGACAAATACAACAAACGCCACCCCAAAACCGATGCCGATACTTTTAAAAAGCCAGCGCTTGTCCACCTTCGGCCAGAAAAATGGAATGAGAAAATAAAGCGCTCCCAAAAGAACCGCTTTGTATTGCGCCGAAAAGGCAAGGCCCGTGGCCAAACCCCAAAGAAAATTTCGAGCCAAAGTTGGCCGATCCATGAATTTTAAAAAGCCAATCAAAGACAGCAGGCTAAACGCCGTAAATATCATATCCTCCTTAAAATAGTGCGCATGAATCACCATAATGGGGGATACGGAAACGGCGAGGGCCGCAAACAAAGCGTATTTGATCTCCAGGATTTCCCGGGCCAGGAGGTAGGTAAACCAAACGATCAGAACACCAAAAAATGCTGAAACCGATCGGCAAAGAAAAATCAGCCGATCACCATTTTCAAACCCAAAGACGCTGTTCAACACCCTTGCCGTTTGCAGCATCAAGACCGGGTGGCGAAAATCCTGATTGCCCTCGAGGATAAAACCCACTTTTTTCGGTTCATCTCCGTGAAACGGGCCGGGAAAATCTAAATTGTAAAAATTGAGGAAGCAGGAAAAGGCCAATAGCGCCCAAAGGATCCAATAATGAGATTTTAAATTGGGTTGGGAAGGAGAAATTTGGACCATTGATCCGAAATCAGATAGAAGTTTTTTTTGAAGGCTTAAAGCGCTTGCAACATCTTTGCGGATTGTAGCATTCTCCGGGTTTCTGAATTAATTTAAATTTTCATAGCCCAAATTCTCTTTTCTAACGACGACAAAACGAATATGATGTTTTTAAGAAGAGGCCTCCGAAAATATAAGAAAATCCTCAGACAAATTGGGATTTCTTTTTCTACCATCAGGGTCTTCCGGGCTTTGCAACTTAACAGGAGATGAGGATGTCTTTATGGCTGTTGATCGGCATCGGCGGGTTCATAGGTGCCATAATGCGCTTCGTTCTGAGCGGTTGGATTCAAAGCGGAGTGACAAATTTTCCTTTGGGCACATTAGGAGTGAATTTCATCGGCAGTTTTTTTCTCAGCCTGATACTTTACCTTTCAGAATACCGGGGCTTCTTCAGTGAAGAAATCAGAATCTTTTTAACCATCGGAATTCTGGGTTCGTTCACCACCATGTCCACATTCAGCTTTGAGTCGTTTAAACTGCTGGAACAAGGGGAACTGGGAGCCCTGAGTCTGAATGTCATGGGAACCTTGATTCTGACTTTTCTTGCAGTTTATCTGGGTAAAATACTGGTCGCCAACCTTGGAGGGAGTTGATCATGAAAAAAGAGTCCGAAGCCATTCTACTGCGAATATTTATTGGCGAATCGGATAAATACGACGGCAAACCCCTTTACAAATATCTGATCGACCTATTTAGAAAAGAAGGGTTGGCCGGGGCAACGGTATTGAGGGGAATTTCCGGATTTGGCAAATCCAGCCATCTGCATACCACCTCCATCCTGAGACTTTCCACCGATTTGCCCATCGTCATCGAAGTGGTCGACAAAAAAGAGGCTATCGACCGGATCAAACCCCGATTGGATGCAGTGATAGAACAAGGCCTGATCACCGAAGAGACGGTAAAAGTCGTTCTCTATGAAGGCAATAAGAAGGAATGATTAAGAGGTGAGAAGCGTTGCAACCCCCAATTTCAGGTGAAATTTGGAAAAAGCTGACATTTTTCTCCAAAATAAGCAGAAGCCCCCCCTCTTTATTCCGCTCCTTTTTATCGAAAAATTCAGCCTTCGAGAGAGAAGAAATGGGAAATATTAAGAAATAAAGGGGTCATGAAAAAAATCATCACTCCTTAATTTCTACAGACCGTCACCTATGCTATAATCTCCCTCCTTCTAAGGGAACCAAGGATCAAACACAACATATTGCGCCTGTAGCTCAGCTGGATAGAGCAACGGACTTCTAATCCGTAGGTCGCTGGTTCGAATCCAGCCAGGCGCACTTATTTATCAATGACTTAACTATTTA